>CAZPTG010000019.1:0-16642 GCA_964589355.1 uncultured Spirochaetaceae bacterium | reverse complement strand
TATATATTATTTTCACATTTTCTAATTGGTATATCAACTTGTAAATCTTCATAAAGGATTTGTGATAATGGTTTCATTTCTTCAACAATAAGTTCAAATGCAGTTTTATTTAATTTTAAAGATAGTTTTATCATGAATCGCTCCTCATTTTTTCAAGAATCTTATCACTAGTTATAGGAAGATTTTCATTTTTTGAATCTAAGGCCATTTCTATTGCAGAATTGAACGCTGCATAAATAACACCCCTTAACCCAGAGGATATGCTATCACTTATATTTTCACCATTTTGATTAATTATTATATTCAAATTAAATTTATTGCCTTTTGCTGTTTTAGCTCCCAATTCATTTATTGTATTTAATATTTCTATTTTCATATTATTTATATAAGTTTTTTTGTTTATTAAGGTACCTAAAGAACATATTGCAGTAACTCCAAATACGATTGGTTCTAAACTAATGGGGTCAATACTAACCTCTAAGACTATTGAAATCCAAGATTCTGTAGAAAAAAGAGGTTTTGTTGTTGATTTTCTTTTTGAATTGAGAGTTACACTTATTGGAAGTCCTTCTTTGAATCTTTTTTGATTTATCTTATCACAGGCCTGTTTAATCTGTTCAGACATAATCTTACTATTTGTAGAAAGAGCACAAGGTCCACTATCTATTATTTCGCTACTATTTGAACAAAATTCAATTTTATTTTTATCAATATCTAATTCTTTAGAAGCAATACTTTTCCAAATTTCACTTGCTCTACTTGAATTATAAAAAGATGTGTTTATTTCAATTGTTCCATCAAAAGTTAAAGTTAATTTTACTTTTGGAGAAGAAAAAGTTTCATTTGAAGATGAAAAGCCACTTATACTAGGGCCTATTGCTATTCCTATACCTCTTGCATAAGGTGTAAAGGTTGAAAAGTTTTTATCATTTGAGGAGTTTACTTTATAGGCAGAGTACTTTCTGTTATAAAAACTTTCATCAACTAAAGCAATTAAAGTTTCTTTTGGAATTTGTATATTGTTTTTTGTATCTATTATTTTTTTATAAATGGTACTTTCGTAAAAACTTTTATTTATCCATAAAAAAGGTGAAATATTTAGGGATTTGCCTAATCTAGATGTGTGAATTTGAGTTGCAGCGAGAGCATTTTCAAAACCTAGGCCTCCATAAAAATTAGCAGGAATGTTTGAACTATGAGTAAATGTAAACTTTATATAAATACCTTTTAAATTATATAAAGGGATTAGACCTGCAAGAAGTTGGTTACTAAATTCTTTGTGAAGAATAGAGGTTGCCCCTTGATCAATAACAACATTAATCTTTTCAATTGTTGTTTTTTGAGTTTCTTCTTCATACCAAGTTTCTTTTTCTATTTGTATTTTTGCTCTAGAGGTTTCAATGTTTTCATGTATAAAAATAATTTTATTAGTTTTGATGGCTGCTAATGCTGCTATGCTAGATAAAATAGCGGGAGGTATGAGGAATTCATCTTTTAAAGAATATGTTTTTTCTTTATGAATAACAATCTTCTTTTTATTAAATCCACAAATTTTACTGACATTGCTAGATATTAAAGCTGGCCATTGTGTTGGGCTATAAATATTTAATGTCTTATTTTCTATTTCGACAGTTATTTTAGTTGTTTTTGTGGGAGGAGAAGAAAGTCTATTAAAATTTATTTTTGAATAAAATGATTTATATCTTTTTATAGTTGTTTTTTCTTTCGATTCTACATTCTGTTTATTATTCTCTATTATTTGATCATATAGTTTTTCATAAGAACCTTTTTGATATTCAATAGTGATATCTTCTTTATTATTAAGGGTATCTTCTTCTGTATTTTCTAAATATTTTATTTTTACTTTTGATGAGAGGATTTCTGCTTTTTCAAGAGTTGGCGCAAAAACGGCATAAAGAGGTTGTCCTATATATGAGATATAAGATGAAGCAAACAATGGAATGTTATGTTTTTGAAATTCTATAATATTTGAACCAATAATATCTTTAGGTAAAATAACTAAAGAGTCGCTTGGAATTTTTGGTAGTATTATTTGAGGCTTTTTATTAATTCCTTCTTTTGCTTTTATAACAATACCATGTAAAAATTTTTTATTATTCAGTGAAAATTTTTTATTAGTCATTTTATCCTCTTCATTTATAAAGAATATCATGAAAACGTTATGATGAAAACTAGGAAAGTTTTATATCTTTTGTGGAAAAAATGTGAATTGTATTGTACCATGTATCATATGAATAATAAAGATAAATTATTTGAAGAAGTTAAAAATATAAGTGAAAAATTGAGAGATTATCAAATTGCATATTATGTTGAGTCTCAACCAATTGTAAGTGATTTAGAATATGATAGGTTATTTGATCGTCTTAAACAAATAGAAAAAGAAAATCCTAATTTAAAATTTGTTGATTCTCCAACTCAAAGAATTGGAAGTGATTTAGATTCTAGTTTTGAAGAGGTGGCTCATACTATACCTGTATTAAGTTTAAATAAAGCATATAATGAAGAAGAAATACTTTCATGGATTGATAAAAGCCAAAGAAAAGTAAGTGATGAACTAAATTATGTTTTAGAACAAAAAATTGATGGTATTTCTATTGTTTTATATTATGAAAATGGAATTTTAGTAAAAGCTGTTACTAGAGGAAATGGAACTATAGGAAATGATGTAACTAATAATGTTAAAACTATTACAAATGTTCCTCTTAGACTAAGTGAAAAAGTAAATGTTGCTGTGAGAGGAGAAATTTATTTAGAAAAGAAAGTTTTTGAGCGAGTAAATAAAACTCTAGAACAGCCTTTTTCAAATCCTAGAAACCTTTGTGCAGGAACTATAAGAAGAAAAAAAAGTAGTGAAAGTGCAAAAATACCTTTAAATATTTTTGTTTATGAAGGGTTTTTTAATCCATCTATATATTCTTTTAATTCTCATGTAGAAATTTTATCCAAATTAAAAGATTTAGGTTTTAGAACAAATCCTAATATTTGTGTTTTTTCAAAAACAAAAGAAAAAGCTAAATCTCTATTAGAAAAAAATCATATAGAAGGAAATTCTTTAAGTTTTAAAGATATAAATATTGAGATTTCTCAAGAAACAAAAAATAGAAACTCTTTAGATTATGAAATTGATGGTTTAGTTATAAAAGTAAATGAAATAAACGTAAGAGAAACTTTGGGATATACCGTTCATCATCCAAGGTGGGCTTTAGCTTATAAATTTGAATCTCCTTTTTCTCAAAGTGTTATTAAATCAATTGATATTCAAGTGGGAAGAACAGGTCGTCTTACTCCGGTAGCTAGGATAAATCCAGTTGAAATAGGGGGCTCTACAATAAGCAATGTAACACTACATAATCAACAAAATATTGATGAATTAGAGTTAGCCATTGGTGATATTGTTGAAGTAAGCAAAAGAGGTGATGTAATCCCTGCAGTAGAGAAAGTTGTTGATAAAAATGAAGATGGAAATATTAATTATAAAATGCCATTACAATGTCCTATTTGTTCAACTCCTATTGTTATAAAGGGCTCTCACACTTTTTGCCCTAATGATTTTTGCCCAAAACAGATATATGGACGTATTGAGTTTTTTGTTGCAAAAAATCAAATGGATATTGATACATTGGGTCCAAAAACAATTGAGAAATTGTTAGAATTAGATTTAATAAAAGATGTTCAAGATATTTATTCAATTGATTTTGAAAAATTAAGTAATGAAAAAGGCTTTGGTGATAAAAAAATAAAAGCAATAGTTGATGCAATTGAAAAAAGTAAGAAACAACCTTTTAGTAGAGTTTTAATTTCATTAGGAATTCCAGAAGTAGGCAAAAAAATAGTTGATATGTTATTAAAAAATGGTTTTGATTCAATTGATAAGCTTTTTGAAATTGTGGAAAAAAAAGATGTTGATTCTTTATGTAAAATACCATTAATTGCCGAAAAAACTTCTAAAAATATAATTTCAGCTTTATCTGATCCAATAATGCAGAAAAGAATTAAAGATTTAAAAGCTTTTGGATTAAATATGAGTGAAAGTGTTGATACTTTGTTGATTGATGAATCTTTTAAAGATCAAGTTTGGGCTGTTAGTGGTTCTTTTGATAATTTTAATCCAAGATCTTTAGCTGTAAAAGAAATCGAGAAACGAGGTGGGCGTTGTGTCTCCTCTCTTTCATCAAAAACCACACATTTGCTATTAGGAAAAGGTGGTGGTAGTAAAAAGGCTAAAGCTAAAGAATTGAATATTATTATAATTGAAGAGGAAAAGTTTATTTCTATGTTAGATGTTAAAAAGGAGAATGATATAGAGGTTTCATATAAGCAAGGAGAATTGTTTTAGTATTTTTGAATATTTTATAAATAAATATACAAAATGTGTATAAATGATGTAGAAAAAGAATGGTTTTTTTATTAATTTATAAAAAAATTAAGAGAGGAAATAAAAAATGAATGAATTAGCTAAAGAATTAAATGATACATTAAAGGGTAGTGTTGTTTATGATTTATTGTCGGATTACGGAAAGAGAATGTACTTTCCAAAAGGTATTGTTGCGCAAAGTGCACAAGCTAGAGCAAAGGCAACTAGATATAATGCTACAGTAGGTCAAGCATTTAAAGAGGGTACTCCTCTATTTTTAGATAGTATATATGACAATTTTGACAAAGAAAAAATGGCTCCAGGTGAAATATTCACATATGCTCCAGGAGGAGGACTTCCTAAATTAAAAGAATTATGGAAAGAAGATATGATTGAAAAAAATCCATCTTTAAAGGATAAATCTTTCTCTCTTCCTGTAGTTACTGGAGGTTTAACTCAGGCTTTATCAATTACATTAAGATTGTTTTTAAATAAGGATGATTCCGTAATTCTTCCCCATTTGTTTTGGGATAACTATGATTTAGTAATAAAAGAAAATGTAAATGCTTCTTTTACAACTTTTCCATTATATGATGAAACTAGAAAAGCTTTTAACCTAGAAGGTTTTAAAAAAGCTATTGACTCTTCAAAAACTGAGAAAGTAGTAGTAATCTTAAATTTCCCTAATAATCCTACTGGCTATACACCAACAAATGATGAAATGAGCAAAATTGCAGATATTTTAATTAATGCTGCAAATAGTGGTAAAAAAGTTTTAGCAATTTGTGATGATGCCTATTTTGGATTATTTTATGAAGATAATACTGCAAGAGAATCTTTATTTGCAAAAATAGCTGATGCAAGTGAAAATTTATTTGCTGTTAAAGGTGATGCTGCAACAAAAGAAGCAATGGTATGGGGCTTTAGAGTTGGATTTATAACTGTTTCTACAAAAGGGTTTTCTCAAGCACAATATGATGCATTTAATAAAAAAATATTAGGAAGTATTAGATCTTCAGTCTCAAACTGTAGCAAACCTTCTCAAAGTTTATTAATAAAAGCATTAGAAAACAAAGATTCCTATAATAAAGGCAAAGAAGATGCAAGAAAAGAAATGGAATTGCGTTATCGTTTAATAAAAGATAAACTAAAAGAAAAAGAAAATTTAGATTATTTAAAGCCGCTTGCTTTTAATAGTGGGTATTTTTTATCTTTTGAATGTAAAGGTGATGTTGAAGAATTAAGACTTTATTTATTAGAAGAATATAATATTGGTGCTATAAATATTATGAATAAAGTCTTTAGAGTAGCTTATTGCTCTGTTGATACAGAAAAACTTTCTGATTTATTTGATATTATATATAAGGCAGCAGGAGAGCTATGGACTTAAAAACTAAAATATATTTAGTGAATTCTGAAAATGAAAAATTCATGGGAATCGGTGTTTTATGGTTATTAGAAGAAGTGAAAAAACACTCTTCTCTTCGTGCTGCGGCTACTGAGATTGGAATTTCTTATTCGAAAGCATACTCTATGATAAATGTTTTAGAAGATTCATTAGGTAAAATTATTTTAGTAAGAAGACGAGGTGGCTATTCTAGACATGGAGCATATTTAACTGAGTTTGGTGAAGATTTTTTAAAAGCATATAAATCTTTTCATCAAGAGATTAAAGAAGTTACAAAAGAACCTTATGAAAAATTTAATGATGATATTGATTTATTATTAAACGAATATGATAAGGATGGAAATAAAAAATAATTTTTTGTGAATTCTATTGTTATTGATTACTTTGGAATTCTTATTTTACACGAGGAGAAAATTTATGAAGAAAAAAGCAAAAGACTTAAAATATAATTTTGATATTACAAATTTAGGTGAGGCAAAACTGGCAACTCCAATTATTATGAGTGATGATAGTGGAGATGGCCAAGCTGATTATGTTTGTGATGACGATAGAGTTTATTTTAGTGTAGAATCTGAGGTTGATGAAAATGGGGAAAGATCTCCTTTAATTAAAGATACAGTAGAGAAAGCAGGACCTAGAAAGAAAATTTATTTTAATCCTGCTCATGTTCATGCTGCAATAACAACTTGTGGTGGGATTTGTCCAGGATTAAATAATGTAATTAGATCTGTTGTAAGGTGTTTTTGGTATAGATACGGTGTTAGGAGAATAAGCGGTGTTCAATTTGGGTATAGAGGATTATTAGAAAATTCTCCGTGGCCTCTTATTCCATTAGATCCAGATGTTGTTGATGATATTCAAGAAAAAGGCGGTACAATTTTAGGTTCTGCTAGAGGGGGAGGAATGCAAGTTGATGAGATTGTTGATTCCCTAGAAAGATTGAATATAAATGTATTAATTTCTGTTGGTGGAGATGGAACACTTCGTGGTGCATATGATATTGGTGAAGAAATTAAGAGAAGAGGTTTAAAAATTGCTGTTATTGGTGTTCCAAAAACTATAGACAATGATTTATCTTTCATCCAAAGTTCTTTTGGTTTTGATACTGCTGTTGGTGCTGCGGTTCCTAGTGTTAGAGGTGCCCATGTTGAGGCAAAAAATTCTATTAATGGTATTGGTCTTGTAAAAGTTATGGGTAGAGAAAGTGGTTTTATTGCAGCTCATACATCTTTAGCCCAAAGTGACGTTAATTTCTGTTTAATTCCAGAGAATCCTTTTGATTTGTATGGACCAAATGGTTTATTTTCTCATTTAAAAGAACGTTTAATGACAAGAAAACATGCTGTAATTTTAGTTGCAGAAGGAGCTGGTCAAGATTTAGTTCCTTCAACAGGTCAAAAAGATGCATCAGGAAATGTAAAGTACACAGATATTGGTATATTCTTAAAGGGTGAAATTAAGAAATATTTTGAAGAAGAGGGTATTGAAGTAAATATTAAATATATTGACCCTTCTTATATTATTCGTAGTGCTCCTGCTAATTCTTTTGATTCAATTTATTGTGCAAGATTAGGGGCTCATGCTGTTCATGCTGCAATGGCAGGTAAAACACAATGTTTGATTTCTCAAATAAATAATAGTTTTTTACATATTCCTATAAAACAAGCTGTTTGTAAAAGAAATAATGTTGATATTGAAGGAAGTTTATGGAGAGATGTTATCGAAAATACAAGACAGCCATTTTCGATGAAAAATGATGCTAATATAGATTTATAATAAAAAAAATTGATGAACCGATAAAAATTTATTAATTATTAATTTTTTTTAAAAAAAAGGGTTGAAAAAAAGAAAAATATTATATATCTTTCCGCTTGTAAGAGATTTTTTTAAATAAAATTATCTCTTCAACCTCCTTTTGTTTTGCCTCGGTAGGCTTTTACCTCCTTTTAGTCTGCTGGGGATTCTTTTTGCCTTTTTAGTTAGAATTTAATTGAGATACCAGAACTTAATTGAATATCATCATAGCTTGAGGCAGAAGGTTTTAATCTTAATTTATAAATATAGGAAAATGTGATTTTATTAGATATAGAAATGTTTTTATCAGAATAGATTTGATAATCTAGAGCAGAATAAATTACATGTTTTAGTGAATATATTCCATTTTTAAATAACATTTCACCATAATTTGGTTTATCATCATTTGATATTGGATTTCCATTTTCATCAACATGTGTAGCAGTGAAGATATCTACTTCTCCTTTAAATAATAAATAATAATATATCAAAAAATTAAATTTATCTAAATTATTGTATTGTACTTGAATTTTGAAAGCAAGAGAATCTCCTCCTTCTTGAAATCCAATAAAAGTTGGTTCAATTACATAACTTTGATTTATTACAAAAGTTCTGTTAAAAGAAATAAAATCAACTTCATCTCTTCTGTATAAACAAGGTGTGGCTATTAATGCTTCAGTAGTTAATATAAGGATATTTTTATTAATTATAGATGTTTTTCTTAGACCTGTTGAAAAGCCCCAAGCTGCTGATTGGCTAGCATTTTCATTAGGAGCTCTAGCCTGATCTAAAACAAATTGTGAATACCAGGATTTATTCTTTGATATATATATATCTGATTCAAAATGAGCAATTGCGTTAAACATTTCTCTCATATTGATATTATGATATATATTTGATGGATTAAAATATAAAAAGATTGGTATATTATTTTGATACATTACATTTTCACTAATGGCAAATCTGAATTTTTCAAAAGGTCTAAATTCAAGACGATGGGTCATAAACATTTTAATTTCAGTATCAGGGCTTTCTCCATTATTTGTTTGTGTATTTAAAAAAGCAATTGTATTATTGATATTAAACTTTTTTGAATAAAATTTTAAATTTAAGAAGTTATTATTAAAATGATTATCAAAAATAAAATTACCTATAATACTATTTCCCCATTCAATTGTGTCTTTTGAAAAATTTAAATTCCAATTTTTCCCACCTACAGAAAGAAAAGCTCTTTTAGGAGTATCAAAATCAATAAATTTAGATGCAAGTGGAATATTGGTACTATATTTTTGGTTGTATTGATTTGTTAGAATATTGTAAATAATATCTGTTGAAGCTAATGTTCCAATCCCGTATGGCGCATAATTATCAATGAAATCATTATTTTTTAGATAATATATACTATCCTTACTTGGTTCATATTTCCCTTGTTGGTATTGTAATTCACAAGTTGTAAAAAATATTTTATCTAAAGCGATATTCAGTTTAAGTTTTAACAAAGGAATTCTGTCTTCTTGAAGGTAAGTCCAATCTCTATTTGTTTTTATATCTGTTGTATTATTGTGAGTGTAAACTTCAAAACCTGTATTACCTTCTACATCAATAGAAGATAAATCATCTAATTTAATATCTAGTGATTCTTTTTCAATCAGTTTTGTCAAATAATTGTAATATTTAATGGAGGTTTTATTAAGATTGTTATAATTTAAAGAATTTAAATATACTTTCATTTGACTAATTGAATACGGCTTAGCTGCTGTTGGGGGTACTTTTGAGTTTAAAAGATAAAGATAATCTATATAATCATATGCCTTACTTTCTAAAGGAAGAATTTCTTGATCTTTAGAAAATAAGTTAAAAGAAGTAAATATGATTAATAATAATATAATTAATTTTTTCATTTTTTATTTTATATACTATAAGATAGACTTAATACAAGTTGTACATCTGACGTATTTTGGTCTAAAATATTTTGATAGTTTTTTATATCAATATAATCAACTTGAATGAAACAATTTAAATTTTTAGTTAAATCATAAGATGCGCTAGCTCCTAATACAAGAGTTCTTGAAACAGCATCTCGTAAATCATAATCAGATATTGGTTCTCTGCTATCTGAATTTACAGTAGTATTATCATCCATATCTGATGTAGGAGTTGTATAAGTATTTGTATCTTGTCCATCTTCTATTTTTTGCCAACCTGTAAACATATCAAAAGTTCCATGAAGCATATAGAAGATATTTGTTTCAATGTTCCATTTCCCATAATTAGTAAGAGATGAATTTATGTTTGCAACAATAGCATCCCCACCATATTCATACCCCAAAAATTCATTATGATACCACGTTCCTCTTGCAAATTCTCTAAAGGCAACAACATAGTTTATTCCATATTCATTTTCTTCTTGTGCTGTTTCATCTTTTCCATGTCCTCTTAAATATAGATATGGATCTGTTTTTGCAAATTCAAAGCTTGTATTTCCTTTATATTTATTTGCTACATCATAGTGGTATCTAATTCCAGCTAAATATCCAAAAGCATTGGGATAAGCATCGGAAGATACTCCTGGAACAGGTTCTCCAGGTAGTGCAAATTCATCAACTGCGGCTTGTGCGTAAATATTGAAGTTTTTTAATGGGGTAAAATCCATTTCGGCAGTTACAAGGGAATTTGCATTTGCTCTTATATAATAGTTGTGGAAAATTGCACTAGGGGATAAATATCTTAAATCTAGTACATTTTCTTCTGTTTGATACATGATAGATTCACTAAGGGCAAGATTAACTTTATTATTAAATAATCTACCCTCTCCTCTATGAGCAATTAAAGCACGTGTGCCTTTTACAGGATCTCCTTGTTCTAATCCAGTTGTTGCATCATCATCATTATCAATATAATTGTTTGGATGAGGGAAGAAAGAGAGAAGATAAGTATATTTAAATTGATTAGAATATGTTGTGTATCTCAATTCATCAAGATATGGAAGATTATCTCCAATCATGAGATTTGAGCTAACTCCATTTCCCCAACTAACTCTGTCTCTACCAATTTCAAGAGACCAAGTATCTCCACCTGTTGCAATAAAAGCTCTATATGGAAAATTGAAATCGAAATCAGAAATAATTGAGTTTGGAGCGAGAAATAATATATTTGTATTTTGTTTTGTGCTACCAAAAGTATTTTCAATAGAATACGTTGTTCCAATTGAGAAATTCCCTAATCCATAAAAAGAGTCTCCAATCCAACTTTCTACTCCAATATTAATCAATTGTTTTTGATCTTTAAAATCATAGATAAAATGTTCTCATCTTAAAAAATCACTTCTGTAATTATGATGATAACTTTCTAAATTTATATCAACGCCCCAATCAGTTTTTCCATATTTGTTTGAATGTCGATCATCTAAATCTAAAGAATCAATTATATAATTATAGACTCTCTTATCAGCTTTTGTAAATTTATTTTCATCAAGTAAATCAAGCATCATATTTAATTCATTATCTGAATAGGGTGCAGCTGTTGATGGCATAGCAAGAGATTGAGAGAGATATAAATCTCTAATTCCATTGTATACATCACTTTCTATATGTTGAATACGTTGACCATTATCAAATGAAAATAAGCAATTAGAAACTAGTAGTATACTTATTATTAAAATACGATTTGTTTTTTTTAAAAAATTCATAAAAAAGGCTCCTAAAAATGTAGCTTTTGTTATTATAGGCTAGAAGTTATTAATTAACAATAATTATTTATTTAAGAGATAAAAATGAGCTGAATAATATATATATATATTCAACTCATTTTTTAGACTATTTGTTTATTTGCAAAAATGTAATAAGATTAGATGTTTAATAAATTATAATAAGATTGTAATAACTCATCGCCTTCACATCCATTTAAAACTTTTTTAGCAAGAATTTTACCTAATTGAACACCTTCTTGGTCAAATGAATTTAAATTCCAAATAAAGCCTTGGAACATTACTTTATTTTCAAAATGAGCTAATAAAGAGCCTAAGGTTTTAGGTGTTAATTGATCTGCACTTAT
Source organism: uncultured Spirochaetaceae bacterium (assembly GCA_964589355.1). Lineage (GTDB taxonomy): Bacteria > Spirochaetota > Spirochaetia > Sphaerochaetales > Sphaerochaetaceae > Pleomorphochaeta. Next base: position 5,012 of record CAZPTG010000019.1, on the reverse strand, counting down.
TAGAGAAGAGTATCTGTTTCCTTCAAATTTTTTATTAGGGTTGTTATCATCTTTTCCAATAGCAAAAGCAACAATTTGTGCTGTTAAGTTTGCATTTAATTTTTCTTGGCTTGTAGAATTATCTACATTTATGTCTTTTCCAAATTGACTTTTTTTAAAGCCAATAAATTGTAATGGAATCGTGTCAGTTCCTTGGTGAAGAAGTTGATAAAAAGAATGTTGTCCATTTGTTCCTGGTTCTCCAAAAATAATTGGACCTGTTACATAGTCAATATCTTCTTTTAACCTATTTACATGTTTACCATTGCTTTCCATATCAAGTTGTTGTAAATGAGCGGGGAATCTAGAAAGTGCTTGAGAATAAGGTAGAATTGCAGTTGATGGAAGGTCTAAAATATTTCTTAAATAAACACCTATTATTGCATCTAAGAGAGCAGCATTTTTACATACATCTTTATTTAGTGCATTAATATCAGCTTCATGAGCACCTTCTAATAGTTCTTTAAATGTATCAAAGCCTAAAGCTATTGATAAAATAACACCCCCAACAGCACTTGTTGAACTGTATCTTCCTCCAATATAATCATCAATAAAGAATGAATCTAAAACCTCATCACTTTTTGCAAGTGGACTTGTTTTACTTGTTACAGCAATCATATGTTTGCTTGGGTCAAATCCTTCAATGTTGCATGATTTTAAAGTATTAAATACTAAATCCTTATTAGTTAGAGTTTCTTGAGTTGTACCGCTTTTTGAGACTAATACAAACAATGTAGATTCAAAATCAATATCTTTTATTACATCACTTACATCATCAGGATCAACATTACTTATAAATTTTGCATCAATTATTTGTTTGTTCTGAGCAATAGCATATCCTTTTAATGCAAGATATAGAGCTCGAGGACCTAAATCACTTCCTCCAATTCCTATTTGAATAACATTCTTAAATGTTTTATTTGTTGATCCAACAATTTTACCTTCACGAACTTTATCTGAAAAATCTTTAATTTTTGTAAGTTGTGATTTATAAAATTCACCTTTATTTTCTTCATCAACAATAACATTATCTAAAATTTGTCCTCTAGTTAAATGATGTAAAACGCTTCTGTCTTCTCCGGTGTTAATTCTTTCACCGTTTAACAAGTTCTTATATTTTTCAATTAAATTTTGTTCATCACTTAATTCTTGAAATATTTTAATATGTTCTTCATCTACGGGCATTGTTGCATAAGAATAAGTTAATTGAGATCCATTTTTAACTTGTAAATCCTCAATTCTTTTTTTGTTAAGTTTTGATTTTAAATCAAAAGGTTTTATATCTTTTAATTTATTAAATGAATTTAAATTTGTAAAATTATTATATTCCATAATTGTCTCCTATGAGATTATTTTATTTATTGTTTTAAGAAAGTTCAAGAAAAAGGCTTTGATTTTAATCAAAGCCGTAAATAATTATTCTTGAATGTCTGGGATTCTGCTTTTAAAGCTTTCTTGAAGATCTTCTTTTGTCATTCCTTCTCTCAAAATAACAAAGATTGTATCATCTCCCGCTAAAGTTCCTAAAATTTCTGGTATTGCTAATACGTCTAAAGCAATTGCTACACTATTTGCATGACCACTTCTTGTTTTTATTACACCAAAGTTTGCACTAAATTCAATTGATAAAATCCCTCTTCTTACATCTTGTATATAACTTTTTTCAGATTCGCTGATTAAATCGTTTTCTGGTAAAGCATAGTAGTAACCAGACCAACCATCTGAAATTTTACCAACTTTTAACATTTTTAAATCTCTTGATAATGTTGCTTGAGTTACTGAATAACCCTCTTTCTTAAGCATATCTAATAAAGAATCTTGGTTATCAATTCTGTTGTTTTTTATTAACTCTTTAACAAGATTAAGTCTAGTATGACGTTCTCGCATTCTTTGCTCCTTTGATACTATGCATTAGTACTGTATAAATATACATTAATTATTTTAAAAAAACAAGATATCTTTTATATATTTAAGCAAACTTAGAAAATATATATTTTTTTAATTAAAAAAGAGCATTTTTATATATTTATATTTGAGTTAGTAATTTATTAAAGATATTTTTAATAAATTTATTTGTAATAGTCTTGAAAAATAGTAATTGAAAATGCATCATGAGTTTATGAATATTAATTGTATAGGGATATTTATTTCGATTATATATATAGCAATAATATTGTTAGTTTCTTTATGTATAAAGAATAAAACTAAAATTGATGATGAAATTATAAGGAAGATTGTCCATATTTTAGCAACAAATTGGTGGTTAATTATGATACACTTTTTTGATAATATCCTTTATGCTATTTCGGGGCCTATTGTTTTTGTTTTTTTAAATTCTTTATTTGTTTTTTATCCTGAGGTGGGAAAAGTTATTGGTTGCCCAGATAAAAAACGTAATTTAGGTCTTGTTTATTATCCTTTTTCCTTAATAATATTAATATTATTAGTTTATTTAGGTGATCTAGAGCTTTATGCTGCGACTGTTGGAGTTTTTGCAATGGGCTATGGTGATGGTTTTGCTGCTATTTTGGGTTTTTTATATGGAGATAAGAAAATTCCTTTAGCAACTGGTGGAAAAACATACTTAGGTAGCATTGTTATGCTTTTTGTTTGTATTGTTTCTAGTTTCATAATTTTTAGTTTTATGAGTGATTCAACATTTCTAATTAAACTTTTAGCTTCTATTTTGATAGGTGTTGCAGCCTCATTAATTGAAGTTATTTCACCTTTAGGTTTTGATAATATTAGTGTTCCTTTATTTGTTACTTTACTTGCTGGAGGTTTAGTTTGAGTGAGAGATTTCTTAGAAGTGCAGAACCAAGTTCTTTAGCTGCTTTAATCGATCGATTTTTTTTATCAATTGATTATTATATGATTTGGATTATATTAATTTTATTTATTTTAGCCTTAGTTGCTTATATTTTAAAACAGATGACTTTAGGTGGAATAGTTGGAGCTTTTTGCTTAGGTATTGTTGCTATTTTAGCTTTTGGCTTTGGTGGATTAACTATGTATTTGTTTTTTGTTTTTGGGGCAGGTTTGTTATCACATTTCAATAAAAATAATGAAATATATAAAGAAGCTAAAGAAGTTCAAGAAAAAGCTGAGAAGCGAGATTTATTACAAGTTTTTGCTAATGGAGGAGTAGGCTTTATATTAGCTGTTGTTTATTTAGTATATCCAAATCCAATGATATTACTTATGTTTGGAGCTAGTGTAGCAGAGGCTTTAAGTGATACTTTTTCTGGTGAAGTAGGAATGCTAATGCAAGGTAAAACTTTTTCTATTTTAAACGGAAGACCCATGAAACCAGGGCTATCAGGTGGTGTTTCTATTGAGGGAACTCTAGGTGGTTTGTTAGGATCTTTATTAATAGCATTAATGTGGTATCCTATTTATTTTTCACCATCAATAAGTAGTATCTCTTATATTGCAATAGTAACTCTCTCAGGCTTTGCAGGCTCTATTGTAGATAGTCTTTTAGGTTTGACAATGCAAGCAAACTATTATGATAAAGAAGAAGATAGAATTGTTGAAAAAGAATATAAAAATGGAAAAAAATTACCATTAGTAAAAGGATTTAGAATAATTGATAATGAAAAAGTTAATTTTATAAGCAATATATTTAGTATAATTTTAGTTTCACTATTTTATATAATTCTTTTATAAAATATTAGAATAAAAAAAAATTAATATTTACTTGCTTATTGATAGATTTATTTGTATTTTTTTAAAGATAGCAAATAGCTAATTAAATAACTTTAAATAATAAATTTGAAGAGAGGATAAAAATATGGCTAAACAACTTCAATTTAGTGAAGAAGCAAGAAAATCTTTGGTAAATGGTGTTGAGAAAATTTCTCGTGCAGTTATGACAACTTTAGGCCCTAAAGGCCGTCTAGTTCTATTAGATAAAAAATTTGGTGCTCCTACCGTTACTAAAGATGGTGTATCTGTAGCTCGTGAAATCGAACTTGAAGACCCTTATGAAAATATGGGTGCACAATTACTTAAAGAGGTTGCAACAAAAACAAATGATGTTGCAGGAGATGGAACAACAACAGCAACAGTATTAGCTTGGGCAATTATAAAAGAAGGTATGAAAAGTGTAGCTTCTGGAGTTAACCCAATGGGAATTAGAAGAGGTATTGATAAAGCTGTAGAAGATGCTATAGTAGAAATTAATAAGCTATCTAAATCCATTAAAGATAAAGAAGAAATTGCACAAGTTGCAACTATCAGTTCAAATAGTGATAGAACAATTGGTGATGAAATTTCTAATGCAATGGAAAAAGTTGGTATTGATGGTGTTATTACTGTTGAAGAATCTAAAACTTTTGAAACAACTACAGATTTTGTTGAAGGTATGCAATTTGATAGAGGTTATTTAAGTGCATATTTCTGTAATAACAGAGAAACAATGACTTCTGTATTAGAAGATCCTTTTATTTTAATTTATGATAAAAAGATTTCTAATATGAAAGAATTATTGCCTGTTTTAGAAAAAGTATCTCAAACAAACAAACCCTTATTAATTATTGCTGAAGATGTTGAAAGTGAAGCTTTAGCTACATTGGTTGTTAATGCAGTAAGAGGTATTTTAAATGTTGTTGCAGTAAAAGCTCCAGGTTTTGGGGATAGAAGAAAAGCAATGTTAGAAGATATTGCTATTTTAACAGGTGGTGAAGTAATTAGTGAAGAAATTGGCTTAACACTTGAAAAGGCTGAAATTTCAATGCTTGGTAGAGCTAAAAATGTAAAAGTTGATAAAGAAAATACAACTATTATTAATGGTGCTGGTAAAAAGAATGAAATTGATGAAAGGACTGCTCAAATTAAAGCTCAAATTGTTGACTCAACAAGCGACTATGATAAAGAAAAACTTCAAGAAAGACTTGCAAAACTTGCAGGTGGTGTAGCTGTAATTAATGTTGGTGCTGCAACTGAAGTTCAATTAAAAGAAAAAAAACATA
>CAZPTG010000018.1:0-16981 GCA_964589355.1 uncultured Spirochaetaceae bacterium | reverse complement strand
AATATATATATCTATAAAATTATTGAAATATATTAGAATTGTGCAATTGATGGTAAAAATGCTAAAACATTATATTTAGCTTCAGCTATAGTTGCAACAGAAATTGGAGTTGCAAGTTCTTTAGGTGTTTTTGAAAAAGCATATGGAGATTGGGGTCTTTCTGCTTCTTGGTATATTATAACTATGGCTCTAGCTTTTATTTTTATTTCTTTTTTTAGTCATAATTTTAGACAAATTAGAGTAAAAACTATCCCTGAATATTTTAGAAAGAGATACGGTAAATCATCAGGACTTTTTTCTGCATTATTGATGATATTCCCATTGATTATACTCACCTTAGTTCAAGTTGTTGCTGCTGGGAAAGTGTTATCAATTTTATTAAATGTTGATTACAAATTGACAGTTACATTTGTTTCCTTGTTTATTGTTTTGTATACTACAATAGGTGGACAAGAGGGGTTAATTAAATCAAAATTTTTTTATGTAATAATTTTTATTATTGGCATGTTTTTAATTATTCCAAATATTTTGCAATTATGTTGGGATTATCCAACAGCTATAAAAAATATTTCAGACGATAAATTGAATTTGTTAAATGGAATAAGTATTCCAACAATAATTTCTCTTCTTATTATGTATATTGCTACATTTTGTGTAGGACAAGAAGTCGCATCTTTTTTTTATTCAGCTAAAAAACCTTCATATACAAATAAAGCTTCTAGAATTGCTTCTATAATATTATTTGTTTTTGCATTTATCCCTGTATTCTTAGGGCTTTTATTACTTTCTTTAAAAAATATGGGAAGAATTGATGAGAATATTATTTTTATTGATGGAATAAGATATGGATTGTTATATTATGTTATAAATTATGCAAATCCTTTTATTTTAGGGGTTTTATTACTTTCTTTATTGTCAATTACAATGAGTAGTGCTGATTCTGATTTATTAGCAATAGGAATAATTTTTTCTAATGATATTTATAAAGTTCATCTTGATAAAACTGCTGATGATGAACAAGTTATTAGAATTACAAGAATTGTAATTATTATGTTTGGAATAATTGTATATTTATTAGCATTGTTTAATAATCCTTCAATAATTAATTTATTAATATTTACATTTTCTTTACGTGCTGCAGGGGCTTTTATTCCTTATATTTTTGGATTATATTGGAAAAAATCATCATCAATTGGAGCTTTAGCTTCATTAATACTTGGGTCAATTTCTTTTATTATATTTAAATTTATTCAATTTGATTTATTTGGTTTTGAGCCAATTATTTATTCTTTGATTGTTAGTTTAGTTGCTTTTATTTTATTTAGTAAATTATTTCCACCTGTTATTGAATCACTAGAATTAGTTGAAGATTAGTTATAAGAACTAAGTTTATTATTGTTGAGCCATTTCCCCTTAAAGAAATATATAATAAAGATTATTGCACTTAAAGACCATGTAATTGGATAAGCTGAAAAAACAATTTTTATATCATTAAAGAAATTTAGCATTATTGTAATATAACTTACTCTAAATAAACACCAAAACAATAACATAACAATCATTGGAATTATTGATTTTCCTGCACCTCTATAAATGCCTGCCATTGTATGAGATATTGCTAATTGGAAAAATAGAAAGTTTGTAATTGTTGCTTTTAAAATTCCAATTTCTATTACTGCTTGATTTTCTGTAAATATTCTCATTAGAGTAGGTGCATAAAAGTAAATTAAAATACCCAATGATTGAGCTAAAATAGCTGCAGTTAATAATCCAAATTTTGCCCCTTTTTTTACTCTAATAAATTCACAAGCTCCAATATTTTGACTAGTAAATGTAGTCATTGCCATTGCAAAACTTGTTACAGGGATAAAGGCAAAACCTTGAATTCTCATCATTGAACCATTTCCAGCCATTGCTATTGGTCCAAAAATATTTATACTTGATTGTACAAAAACATTAGCAATAGATATTACAGAATTTTGAATTCCTGAAGGTATTCCAATTAGTAAGAATTGTTTTAATATATTAAAATCAAGCTTTATTTCTTTTATGCTAATTTTAAATATATCATTTGTTATAAAAAGTATTCTATAAGATAGGATTGCACTAATTCCTTGACTAATTATTGTTGCAAGAGCAACTCCTTTTGTTCCTAAATTCAGTTCAATAACAAAATATAAGTCTAATATTATATTTAATATAGAAGCAATGATTAAAAAATATAAAGGTCTTTTACTGTCTCCCAAAGCTTGTAAAATTCCACTTGCACTATTAAATAAAACCAAAGCACTTATTCCTAAGAAATAAATTTGAATATAAGAAGTTGCTTCATCAATTACACTCTCTGGTGTTTTCATCCAAAGAAGAAATTGTGGTGTTAAAAAATATCCTATGATAGTTAGTATTAAACTACAAATTAGTGCAAAGGCAACTGTTGTGTGGATAGCTTTTTTTACGTTTATAATATCTTTTGCACCAAAAAATTTAGAAATAACTACACCAACGCCAATAAATATTCCAGAAAATAAACCTACCAATAAAAAAATTAAAGGACCACATGATGTTATAGCAGCAAGAGCTTCTTTATTAACATATCTTCCTAAAACTATAGTATCTACAACCATATAAAGTTGTTGAAATAAATTTCCAATAAAAATTGGAAAAGCAAAGAATATTATACTTTTGCTAATAGACCCTGAGGTTAATAATTTTGTTTTTGATTTCATTGTTAATAAAAGGTTATATCAATTAATATTTATAGTAAAGCTAATATTGTTAATATAAAGAAAAACTACGAGTTATAAATAACTCGTAGCAAGATATTTTTATTTATTTTATACAAAAAGTGAAATAATAAATATTAGTATAATTGATGTAATTCCCATTACAGAGGTAACTCCAGTTTGGCATTTATATGCTTGTTTAGTGTTCATATCACTGAATTGAGATACAACCCAGAAATATGAATCATTAGCATGAGAAACTGTCATTGATCCAGCTCCTATAGCCATAATAACTAATACTTTAGCAATTTCACTTTCAAAGCCTAAAGTACTCATTAAAGGAGCAATCATTGCAGATGTTACAATCATTGCAACAGTAGAAGCCCCCATTGCTGTTTTAAGAAGTGCTGCAATAATAAATGGTAGTAAAACTCCAATGTTTAAATTTAATAAAGACCCAGCTAAAGCATCTGCAATAGGTAAAGATTTCAATATTGCTCCAAAAGCACCTCCTGCTCCTGTTATTGCTAAAATACCTGCTGCATTAGTTACCCCTTTTGAAACCCAATTTAATTTATTGGGTCTCTCAGAAACAGGTATTAAAGTTGTTGCAATTGCTATTCCTATTAATAAAGCAACTATTGGATTACCAATAAAGCTTAAAAAAGTAGCGAAAGCTCCTTCTTTAAAAGGATGAGAGGGGAACTCTGCTATAGATTTAAAAGCAATTAAAATAATTGGAATAAGAATAGGAGAAAAAGAGTGTAAAGCTGAAGGTAGCTTTCCATATTTTTCTTGTAATTCTTCTACTGTGTTTTCGGGGTTAGCTTCAATTTGAACTTTTGAGGTAACATTTTTTGCATATGTAAGTCCAGCAAAGGTTGAAGGGATTGATATACACAAACCAATAAGTATTGTTAATCCTAAATTTGCATCTAAAGTACCTGCCATTGCAATAGGTCCCGGTGTAGGAGGAACTAAACAGTGAGTTGCATATAGTCCTGCAGATAATGCAGTAGCTAAAACCGCTAAACTTTTGTTACTTTGTTCTGCTAAAGCTCTAGCAATTGGAGATAAAATAACAAAACCTGAATCGCAAAAAACTGGAATTCCTGTAACATATCCAGTTGCAGCCATAGTAAGAGCAGATTTATCTTTTCCTACAATGTGAAGAATTGAATTTGCCATTGTTAAAGCTGCACCAGTTTTTTCCAATATAGTCCCAATTATTGTACCCGCTAGTATTACAATACCAATTGAGCCTAAGATACTTCCGAATCCATCTTTTACAGTATGAATTACTTCAATCGCATCCATTTTACATAATAATCCGACTAATATTGATATTGTAATTAAAACAATAAATGGATGAATTTTTAATTTACTAATGGTGAAAACCATAGCAATAACAGCAAGAATGATAACTGAAAACATATAAATTGTTGACATTTTTTTTCTCTCCTATAAATCCCTGTTGATACTCGTTTTTTTAATGTGCATTATTGCTCTAAAAAAATATGAAATTGTAAATGAATTACAATTTTGTAAGTTACATAATCTTAAAATTTTATTAATTCGATAAATACAAGTGTTTTTATGAATATTTAATGTGTTAGATATTGATTGAATTTTACCGTTTTTATTTATATATTCTTCAATTGTCTGATATATCCAATATGAGGTTTCATTATCTAAAATAGATATTATTGATTTGTAATATTCATTTAGCCAATCTCTAGAATTGTAATCAAAGGCAAGAAGAGCTAAATCATCATAATTCATACAATCATAATATTCTCTTTCATATGGTAATAGCATCATTGCTTTTGCAATTTTTATTGAATTACTTAAATCACATATACTTTTAATATTTTTTCCAAATACTATATTCTTTGTATTAATTTTTTTTAAAAAGTTAATAAAAGAGCCAAAGTTAATATTTTTATTACAATTGCTTTTTAATAAAATATAGTATGATGGATATTCAATTAGAATATCTTTTTTATTAGAAATAAAATTATTATCATATAATTCTTTATTAATAACTTCATATTTTGGTTTTTGCTCATTGAAATTAAAAACTATTGGTTTTAGCGGATAGCTAAATGAAATTGATAAAGCCTCGATTATTTCATTTATTTCATTTTCACAGTTTTTAGATAGGATGACTTCAGATAAATTATTTCTTAATTCAATTCGTCTTTGTTCTCTTTTCATGTAATCATTTTGATCTAAAAAAAGAGAGGTACTAATACTAAGTAAATAGGCTGTTTTTTTTATTTCATTAGGATTTCCAAATATTCCAATAACGGCAACAACTTTATTTTTCTTTATAATTGGGATATTTACACCTTGTTTAGCACCTTCAAATTTTTTTATTTCATTTGGATAAATATTAACTTCGTTTTTTTCAATAATAGCTTTATAAGCACCAGAGTGAAATGTTCCAATTCTTTTTTCATCGCTACTTGCAATAATAATTCCATTTTCATCCATAAGATTTACAGTATTTGGTGCTACAATATGCGCTGTTTGTTCAATAATATTTTGAGCTATTTTTTTGATATATTTTACACTCATAATAAAATGATATCTCCTGTAGCAACATTATTAGCTTCAATATTTGTGTTTTCTCTTATATGTTCAGATATTTTTTTACCACTGCAATGACAAAAAAATGTATTTTTTATTCCTAATTTAACAAGTTCTTTAGTGGTGCTTTCAATTATGTAATTATCAGCTTGATTTAAGTGAACACCACCAATAATAGCACTTACTTTTTTGTCAAATTTAGAATTAACTGTTTTTATAATTGATAAAATTCCTCTATGAGCGCAGCCGACAATAAGGGTTAAATCATTTTTATTTTCTTTAACTAATACAATTTCATCTAGAAATAAATCTTTTTCTAATTGATTTATTTCTCCGTGAACAAATTTTTTTAAAATAGTTTCATGTTTATAGTGTTGTTTGAAATTAGTCACAAGATATAAGGATTTATTTAATTTAATCAAATCCTTTATTATATTTATTTTAATATTGTTTTTTTGTAAGTACTTTTTATCAAAGCCACAACCAAGATAGGTGATTTTTCTATCCTTTATTGCATATTTTTCTTTAAAAAAATTTTCACCAACATAGATCTCTTTGATTGTTTCTTTTTTTAATAAAGATAATAGACCACTACAGTGATCATAATGGCTATGAGATAATATTATAGAATTGATACAACTTAAATCTATATTCATTAATTTTGCATTATTGATGAATAGATCTGTTGCTCCTAAGTCAAATAGAAATTTATCATTTTCAATTTCTATAAGTAAAGATAATCCATGTTCAGTTTGAGCTGATAGTAATTCACTTTTGTTGTTTTCTAATAGAATAGTACATTTGTCCATATATTTTTTATAATCCCTTATTTTTTCTTATTATATTGAAAAAAAATTTTTGAACAATTGTACGAATATACAAATTTTAGTAAATAGATATAGTATATATTTATAATGTAAATAAAAAAAGAGGCGAAATTTATTTCGCCTCTAATGCATTAAGCTTTTTTCTTAGCTTTTCTTTTCTTTTTTAAGTTTTTATACCATGTTGTATTACCGATAAATGTTGCAAATATTACAAGTACTAAGATTAGTGCTACAGGTCTTGTGTAAAAAGGTTTTAAAGAACCTTCTGATACCATAAGACCTCTTCTTAAGTTTGCATCTGCCATCTTACCTAGAATTACCCCTATAACAAGTGGAGGGACGGGGAATCCATATTTAACAAGGTAATATGTAATAACTCCCATTGGAATCATTAGATATAAATTAAAAATCTTTAAACCCAAAGCATAAGAACCAATAATACATAATATACCAACTACAGGCATAAATAATGGTGGTGGAACTTGTAATATTTTTACAACTCTTGGAGCTAAGAAAATACCACAGAACCACATTGCAAATGACGCAAGTAATAAAATCGCTGCAATTTGTGTAATAAAACCAGGTCTATCAATTTGTAACATTGGTCCTGGAGATACTCCATGAAGTAATAAAGCGCCTAATAACATTGCAGCTGGAGGAGATCCTGGGATACCCATTGAGAGTAAAGGAATCATAGCTCCACCTATACAAGAGTTATTAGCAACCTCAGTTGCAATAATACCTTCTTCACATCCTTTTCCATATAATTCTGGTTCTTTTGATGTTCCTTTTGCTGTTCCATATGAAACCCAAGCAGCGATATCTTCGCCGATACCTGGAACGGAACCAATTCCAACACCTATAAGAGCTGATCTTACAATATGAGAGAATCTAGATCCAATTGTTTTCCAAGAAGGAATTATTTTATCTAACTTTGTTGCTTTTGGTGGTTGTTGCTGTTCTTTTAATACTTGAATGATTTGAGGAATTCCAAAAGCACCAATTAAAACAGGAACAGTTTCAATTCCACCTTCTAAGGGATAATATCCTAAAGTAAATCTAGGATATACTTGTAAACTATCTGTTCCAATCATTGCTAAGAATAGCCCGAAAAATCCGGCTAACCAACCTTTTTGAACAGTGTCAGGACAAGAAATACTACCACTAATTAAAATACCAAAAAAAGCAAGTAAAAAATATTCAACTGATGTAAATTGTAAAGCTAATTGTGAAATTAATGGAATAAAAACAACAACAAAAAGAATTGAAAAAATTGTTCCAATTGCTGATGCAGTAGTAGTAAGACCTAAAGCTTTACCAGCTAAACCTTTTTGAGCCATAGGATAACCTTCCATAGCTGTTGCAGCAGATGCTGCTGTACCTGGAATGTTAAGTGTAATTGCTGAAAAAGATCCACCATAAACTGCTCCAACATATATTGCCATAAGTGCAACCATTGCTATATTCAAATCCATCCCATAAGTAAGAGTTGTAAGCAGTGCGACACCTAAAGTTGCTGTTAATCCTGGAAGTGCACCAAAAATAATACCCATGAATGTGCATCCAAATAAAAGTAATATTTGTCCTGGGTGAGTTAAAATTGACCCAATCTGAGAGAAGAAGATTCCAAATTGATTTAAAATGTTCATATTTTTTTACCTCCCTATCTGATTGAGTAATATATTAAATACATGAAATTCATTATGAATCCTTCTTTTGGCATCGGAATTCTTAAAGCAAAACGGAAAATAGCTGCAACTAAAACTGGTGTAACTAAAGCCACATACATTGCATGTTTAAATTTTCTTTTTAATGCTTCATAATTATCATTTTTATTAATTTTCTTTCGTATATAAACAATTAATATAATTAATTCTATAGTTGCAATTATATCTGTTGTAAAAATAAACAAACTATCTAAAATAACATTTAAAGATGTTATTCTTAATATAAGATTGATTAGTAAAATTATTGAGTAAAATCCAAGAGTGCTTTTTAAAAATTTAAAATCTTCAAAATAAAAAACACTTATTGTAAAGGTTAAATATAATCCAACAGCAATACAAAAATCTAGCATTCTTAGATGAACAAATACTAACCAGAATAAAGGAATCAGAGTTGCTAACATTCTTATTGTATCTTCATTAAGAATGGGTTCTTTTTTTCTTTTTTCTAATCCATTTTTAATTATTTTCAATCCACCTTGCTTTATACCATATAAAAGGATTGCAATAGATAAAAAAATTATAGCGATACCTATAATAATTGGCATTAATGCTGGTGATACATACCAAACACTTTCAACACCTCCATATGAATCTTTTAATGGCATTTGAAAAGCTCCAATCAATATAAATACACCAAGGATTAAAAATAAGGCACTGATTATAATATCAGCTCCTCTCATTTTTTTATTTTTGTCGTTTTGGTCCATACCTATTTCCTTGAAAACCCACTGAGGTTAATACCCAGTGGGTAATTATTTCTAATTTTTAATTATTTTTTTTCAATACCTAATGAAGCAGGATCTACTTCAGCAGCACCTAATTCAAATAGTGTCCATGAGAATTTTGATTCTAAATTTTTAAATATAGCTTTTGATTCTTCACCATATTTTCCACTTAAATTGTAATAGTGTTGTTCACCAAATGCCTTAACTGCATCTGATTCCATAGCTTCAGCAAAAGCATTTTCTAAAACAGTTTTGTTTGCTTGAGGTACATCAGCTCTTACAGCGAAACCAATTTGTTGTCCAAGAGGTAAGAAGTTAGATAATTCTGGGTAACTGTCAAAAGATGAAGGAATATCAATATCTGCTAATTCATAAGCATCTGGAGTCATCATTGCTAGAGGTCTAAGTTTTCCAGCTTTAATCATTTCAGCTTGTTCAGCAACAGATGTGATAACAACTGAAATTTCACCAGTCATTGCAGCATTTTGTGATCCAGCAGAGCCATCATAAGGAATGAAAGCCATTTCTGAGCCAGAACCTTCCATGAATGCTAATAAATTTAAGTGGTGAATAGAACCAGGTCCACCTGCACCAGCTTTAATGCTATTTGGATTAGCTTTTGAAGCTTGTACTAAATCATCTAATGTTTTATAAGGACTATCTGGAGTTACTGATAAGATATCTGGAGAACCACCTACAATAAAGAAGTCCCAAACATCCATTGTATTATCCCAACCATATACAGCAGCTGTTGTATTTGATTCAGAAAGACCACATAATGTATAACCATCAGCAGGTTTATTATAAGCTTCAGTCATACCAATAATACCAGCTTTACCACCGGTAACATTATTAACATTAATATTAACGCCTAAAACTTTTCCCATTTCTTCCATGATGATGCGGTTACATGAGTCTGTTCCACCTCCAGCACCCCATACTACGATGTCAGTAATATCTCTTGATGGATATTCTTGTTGAGCTTGAGCGAAAAGTGAGCCAAAACTTAGGCTAACTATCATAACAGCTAATAAAATCTTTTTCATAACAATCTCCTTTGAAAAATTTATTATTTATCAATTTTGTATACAATATCTTATTATTAGGAATTCAATATTGTCAAGGATTTTTTTTTATTTTTTTATTTGAACTTTTTTTAAAAAAAGATTTTTGTATTAAAAAAACAAAATAATTAGATTATAAAAAAATAATTATTTTGTTTTTTGATTTCTTTATAATGATTTTAATATTCTATTCCTAGAACCTAATAAATGATTTTCCATTGCTTCTTGAGCTTTTTTGCCATCTCTTTTTTTTAAAGCTTCAATAATCTTATGATGCTCTTGTAAAGAATTTTCCATAGGTTTTATAAGACCTTTTTGATAGGAACGACTTAAAAATCCTAAAGAATTTCTAACTTGAGATATAAGCGGATTTTGTGCTAAATAAATAATTCTTTTGTGGAAGTTTTTATCAACTTTTGTATATTCTTTAAGACTATTTTTATTTATGCCATTTTCAAATATGTTGAAATAATTGATTAATTCTTCTATCTCTTCATCACTTGCTTTTTCACAGCAAAGGCGAATGGCGATACCTTCTAATCCTGCTCTAATTTCAAATAGATCACACATTTCTTTTCGTGAAAATTCTTTAACAAAAAAACCTTTTCGAGGGTATTGTATTAAGTAATTTTCTCCAACAAGTCTATTTAAAGCATCATTTATTGGCGTGAGGCTTATATTAAATCTATTTGCTAAATCATTTTTATTAATTTTTACACCAATAGGAAATTCATTATTTTCCAATAATTCTTTAATTTTTTCGTAAATATAATCTTTTACGCTTCTGTTTTCAAGTTTGTTATCCATATTATTCTCTTTCATTTAATATTTGTATGAGCTTATTTTTAGTTGAGCCATAGATATGATAATGCATTAATTGAGAGGCACTGAGGGCGTCTTTTTCAATTAAAGCATCTAGAATGTTTTTATGATCTTGTATTGATTTTTCCATAGGTTTTAATAAATTGACTGCATGCATTAGTGGAACATATGTTTCAAGAATTTCTGAAATAAATTTATTATTTGAACTTTCAATTATTATTTTATGAAATTCATTATCTAATGTTTTGAATAAAGCTTCATTTTTATCCTCAATTGCATTTTGCATATTTTCAATATTATTTTTTAAAGCAATAATTCTTTCCTCTATGATTTCTTTAGCTGCAAGTTCACAAGTATATGGTTCTAGTCTTCCTCTTATTTCAAAAATAGATAATAAATCTTCGTTAGAGAAAACTCTTACCCTAGTTCCTCTTCTTGGTATTGTTTCTGTTAATTGTTCACTTGTAAGCCTATTCATAGCTTGTAGCAAAGGTGTTCGGCTAATACCTAGTTGTTTTGCAAGATTTACTTGGTTTAATCTTTCACCAGGCTTTAGATTTCCTGAAATAATCATCTGTTTTAATTTTTTATAAGCTTTTGTGCTTAAATCATCGAAAATAATTATCGTGTTATCTTTATTCATTTTTATGACTCTTGTATGTAAAATTTTAATATATACTATCATAACAATTAAAAATTATAAAGAAAATAATAAAATTAATGTTGACATATAGAAAAAACCATTTTATGATAAATTAAATTTTGAATACAGAATTTTAAATAGAGGTTATTTTATGTTAGGCGTTTCTCCATCATTTTTCTTTTCTAAATATACTACTGATTTTTCTATATTTGATTATATAGATGGGTTGGATGATTTAATTTATTTAGGAATAGATAGTTTTCAAGGAGAGATTTTTAATAGAAATAGAATTTTAGAATGGGAAAAGAATGCAAATAAATTATCACGAGCTTATAAATCTAAAAATTTGGAAATGAGTTTATTTGTAGCACATTTTTTTATTCATTACACTGATAATTATGATTCAATTTTTAATGATGAATGTTTTGAAGATATAAAAAGAGTTTGTGAAATTGTAGTGCATAATTTTAGAGAAGTTGAAACTATAGTAATTCCAATTGGGAAATATCAAACTAGTGATAACGATGGAGAATACAATCTTTTATATAATCAATTTGTTTATAATATTACATATATTTCAAATTTAGTTAAATCTTATGGGTTAAATTTAGCTTTAGAGATTATACCAGGATCTATAATCGGTGGTATTGATGGATTAATAAGAATTATAGAAAAATCTGGATGTGATAATTTAGGCTATAATTTTGATACTGGACATGCATATTGTAGTGGTGAAATTTTATCTTTAATACCTGAAAAATTAAAAGGTAAAATTTTTGGCACACATTTGAAAGATAACTTTGGTAATGAAAATTTAGCTTTGCCTTTGGGATTGGGTGATATAGATTTTAAATCTATTTTTACTGCTTTAGAAAAAAGTGGATATAAGGGTAGTTACGATTTAGAACTATCTAGTGATAAAGAAAATTTAATAAGAGATTACTCAATTGGGGTAAATTATTTAAAATGTATATAAGATAGGAGAAGAAAATGAAATATTCTGTAATTTCATCGTTTTTAGGAAAGTCAAAAGATAGGTTTAATGAATATAATCAACCAAAATCTTTAGCTGAAAAATTTGAACTAGCAAGTCAAATAGAAGGAATTGAGGCTTTAGAATGTGTGTTCCCTTATGAAGTAAATGATCCAAAAGAAACTAAAGCTTTAATGGATAAATATGGATTAGCAATTGCTGCTATTAATGTAAATGTTAAAGCAGAACCTGAATTTGTAAATGGAGGTTTAACTAGTAGTGATCCATCTGTAAGAGAGAAAGCTGTTCAATTTATTAAAAATGCAAAAGATTTTGCTCAAGCAGTTGGTGCTGATAAAGTTACATGTTGCCCTTTAGGTGATGGTTATGAATTTGCGTTTCAAGCTGATTATGAAGAAAATTGGAATAGATTAAAAGAAACTTTTTCTGCTGCTGCAGATTATAAACCTGAGATTTGTTTATATATTGAATATAAACCTAGTGAAATTAGAGGAACTTGTTTCTTAGATAATGCTTCAAAAACTATTCTTTTAATTAAAGAAATTGGTAAAAAAGGATTAGGTGTTACTTTAGATTTTGGTCATTCTACTTATGGTAATAATAATCCAGCTGAAGAAGTATCTATTCTTCATTCTTGTAATATTCCTTATTATGTACATATTAATGATAATGATGCACTTTGGGATTGGGACTATTTTTGTGGATCAAAACATCCTATTGAAACATTAGAATTTGTTTATTATTTAATTAAATATAAATATGATGATTATTTAACTAGTGATACATCTCCAACAAGATGGGATATAAAGAAAGTGTTTGAAACTAATAATCGTTTTACTGAAAGAATGGTAAAAGTCGTTGAACAAATGAAAAAAGATGGCTTTGATGAAGTTGTTAAGAGTAAAGAATATATGGATGTTTGGAAGTTTGTTGAAAAACATTTATTCAAATAAAAAATATATATAAATAACAAAAAGTAAAAATTGCTAAAAACTTATTATTAGTTTTTAGCAATTTTTTTATCTTTCTATCTTAAAGCAAATATAAGAAGAGCTCAGTCTTTTAATAAAAAATTTTCTCAGCAATGCTAAGTGTATATCTTTTATTGTTAGTTTCAAAAGATTTACTTAAGTGGATTCATCAATTTAATATTTTCTGTTAAAAACATTTCACTATAATTGAGTGTTTATGTAATAAAATTTTCTTCAATTGATTTTTTTGTATTTTATAAGATTTAGCTATTAGATAATGTAATCATATTTTATATAACAATTAATATTTGTTTATTTGTAAAATATTTTGTAAAAATAGCATTGTTATTTTATTTTTTTTTAAATATAAAAAAAGCCAAAATATATAGAAATATATTTTGGCAAAAGCTAAATATAGAAAAGTATTATTTGTTTACAACATTAACTGGAGTGTTGTTAATGAATTGTTTTACATTATCTACAGCTATATCCATAAGTCGTTGTCTTGATTCTTTTGGAGCCCAAGCGATATGAGGGGTAACTATACAATTAGGGTGTGTTGATAATCTATTGTGTTTTGTTGGTGGTTCTACTTCTAATACATCCATTGCAGCGCCACTAACTTTATTACTTTCTAAAGCTTCATATAATGCATCTTCATCAATTAAAGGTCCACGAGATGTGTTAATAATTTTAACACCATCTTTCATTTTTGAAATTGATTCATTATTAATTATTTTTTTAGTTTCAGGGAAAAGAGGACAGTGAAGAGATATTACATCACTTTCTTTTAATAACTCATCAAGAGATACATAAGATACCCCTTCTTTTTCCCATTCTTTATTTACATATGAGTCAAAAGCTAAAATTTTCATTCCAAGTCCTCTAGCAATTAAACTTGTTTGATGTCCAATTCTTCCAAAACCAATAATACCAATAGTTTTACCATATAATTCAACAAGTGGATAATCCCAGAAACAAAAATCATCACATGCAGCCCATGCACCTTGTGCTACTCTATTACTATGATGTCCTACTCTATGGCAGAGTTCTAAAAGAAGTGCAAAAACAAATTGTGAAACAGCCGTTGTTCCATAAGTTGGAATGTTTGTAACTGATATTCCATAATCTTTAGCACTTTTTGTATCGACAACATTATATCCTGTTGCTAGAACTCCAATATATTTAATATTAGGACATGCTTTAAAAGTTTCTTCTTTTAAAGGTGTTTTGTTTGTTAATACAACTTGTGCATCTCCAATTCTTGATACAATTTCACTCTCGTTGGTTCTATCATATATAACTGTATCACCAAGAGCTTCTAGATTTTTCCAACATAAGTCTCCAGGGTTTAATGTATACCCATCTAATACAACAATTTTCATAAATTTACCTCTTAAATATAGTACTTATGCCTAGTTTATATTAATAAGTAGAAAAGTCAAGAAAAAAATCTTTTATACAGAATTTTTTTGATGACAGGACAAATAATGTATGATATAGTAGTTGTAGTAAAAAATAAAAAACTTTGTATTCTTTTTTAAGGAGGCTAACCTATGAGGCAAGATAATTCAGTTGAATTTCTCAAGGAAAAGGCTATAGACGTTAGAACAACGATTCTAACAATGATTCATGAAGCTAAATCAGGGCATCCAGGAGGATCTTTATCCTCTGCTGACATATTAACAGCTTTATATTTTGATGAATTAAATATTAATCCTAGAAACCCCAAATGGGATAAAAGGGATAGATTCGTATTATCGAAGGGGCATGCTTGTCCTGTTCAATATTCTTGTTTAGCATTAAAAGAATATTTTGATTATGATGAGATTTTTACTCTAAGAAAAGAAGGTTCTATACTTCAAGGTCATCCTGATATGAAACGTTGTCCTGGAATTGATATTTCAACAGGTTCATTAGGTCAAGGATTATCTGTTGCTGTAGGCATGGCCCTTGCTGCAAAAAGAGATAAAAAAGATTATCGTGTATTTTGTGTAGTAGGTGATGGAGAGAGTAATGAGGGACAAATTTGGGAAGCTGTTGAAACAGCTAGCAAATATGAACTTGATAATTTAGTTATTATCATTGATAAAAATAGATTGCAAAACGATAATACTTGTGAATTTGTAATGCCATCTAGAGATATTGCTAAAAAATTAGATGCATTTGGCTGTGAAACACAAGATATTGATGGACATAAAATGGAAGAAATTACTCAAGCTTTTGATAAAATAAGAGCTTCTAAAGTTAAAAAACCTCATGCAATTGTTGCTCACACTACAAAAGGTAGAGGTGTTTCATTCATGGAAGATGTAGTTGCTTGGCATGGTATGGCTCCAAATGATGAACAATTTGAAATTGCTCTTAAAGAAGTTAAAGGAGGATTGGTATGCAAATAAGAGAAGGAAAACCTACTCGTGAAGCTTATGGTCAAGCTGTTTTAGAATTAGCCGCTAATGATTCAAATATTTATGTTGTTGATTGTGATATTGGTAAATCTTGTAAAACTGTACCATTTAGTCAACAATTTCCAAATCAACATGTAAATGTGGGCATTGCAGAACAAAATGCATTAGGTGTAGGAGCTGGATTAGCAACTACTGGAAAAATTCCTTTTGTTACTACATACGCAGTATTTGGTTCAATGAGAATGTTAGAACAAATAAGACAAGAGGCTTGTTATACAAAATTAAATGTTAAAATTGCATGTTCTCATGGTGGTTTTACTCCAGCAAACGATGGGGCATCACACCAAGGTATTGAGGATATGGGATTGTTTAGATGTGTTCCAAATATGACTATTGTTGCTCCTGCAGATTTTGATTCAGCACTTAAATTAGTAAAAGCAAGTGCTAAATATGATGGTCCTGTATATTTACGATTTACTCGGGATGCTGTTCCTTCAATTTATAATAGTGATGATGAATTAGAAATTGGTAAAGCAAATGAATTAAATAAAGGTAATGATGTCTGTATTATTTGTACTGGTGATATTTTATCAAAAGGTGTATTAGCAGCTCAACAGTTAGAAAAAGAAGGTATCTCTGTAAGATTGTTAGATATGCATACAATAAAACCTTTAGATAAAGATGCTGTATTAAAGGCTATTGATGAAACTAAAGGTATTGTAACAGTTGAAGATCATAATATTATTAATGGTTTAGGAAGTGCTGTTGCAGAAGTTGTTGCTGAAACAGGCGGCTGTAAGTTCAAAAGAATTGGGATTCAAGATCAATTTGGAGAATCTGCACCTTATGAACATCTTTTAGCAAAAAATGGCGTTAGTGTTGAAAATATTGTAAAAGAATGTAAGAAAATGTTATAAAATAGATTTTATTATAGTTTAGGCTAAAAGATGTTTATGTCTTTTAGCCATTTTTTAAATTATATTTATAAATTTCTGTGTTCTTACATCTATTAATCCTTTATCAGATATTTTAATACTTGGACTAACTGGTAATGAAATAGTTAATAAGCTCATAAGAGGATTTGGATGAATTACTCCTTGTTTTTTTAGAGAGTCTTGTAAATCTATTATCTTTTTTGATAATTTACTCATCTCTATTTCACAAATTATTCCACCAACAGGAAGAGGGATTTCATTTATAATTTTACCCTTAGATACAAAAATAATACCACCTTGAATTTCTTTTATTCTATTAAAAGCAATTTGCATATCTTTTTTATTATCACCTAATAGTAAAATATTATGACTATCATGAGCATGTGATGAACAAAGAGCACCATTAATTATTGCTGAGCCTTCCATAAATCCATAGCCATATGTATTTTTATTGTATCTATTTATAGATAGGACTAAGTTTATTTTCTTATATTGCCACTCGACTTTATTCTCTTTTATTTCTAAAGTTTTATATTCTAAATCTGTATAA
>CAZPTG010000017.1:0-17086 GCA_964589355.1 uncultured Spirochaetaceae bacterium | reverse complement strand
AGCGTACATGTCTGGGGGACATGGGGTCGGCGGTTCAAATCCGCCCAGCCCGACTTTAATTATAAAATAAATTCTATATAATTTAAATAAATTGTTATTTTAATTATTTTATTGCTAGTTTTCATATACACTTCTATAATAACAAATATGTTACAAAAAAAATCATTTTCAATAATAACTTTTCTAATTAGTTTTTCTTTTTTATGTTTATTAATAAATCTAATTGAAATCTCTTCATTAAATGCTCCAAGTATTTTTGACTCTGATTATGGAAGAGAGCTTAATATAGAATTTGATATTTATAATAATGGAACATTAGTTGATACTTCTACACTCCCTTATACATTTAAATCATCAACAAAAAACAAACACATAGAATTAGTTGGTACTTTATATGATGATAATTTAATTGATAATACATTTATTTCTTTTAGATCATCAGGTTATAGTGTTATTATAGAAATAGATAATAAAGAGATATATAATTATTACAACGACAATGTCCAAGATTATGGTGGAGGATATTGGCATTTTGCTCGTCTTCCACAAAACAGTAGAGGCAAAGAAATAAAAATAAAATTATTTTGCCCAACAGATAATCCTTTCGCTCAAAATTTATTCCAAATTTATAATGGAAGTAAAGGTTATTTAATAACTGAAGATTTTAAGTTAAAATATGCATCATTATTTTTAGGACTTATGCTAATATCTTTTGGATTTGTTTTTTTAGGAATTATCTTTTTCTTAAAAAATAAATTTAATAATTCAATTTTATTTTCTTTATCACTTTTATTAATTTGTTTTGGAACTTGGATTTTTACTCAATCAGGATCTAAGCAAATATTAGGAATTACAAACCCCGCACTACCTATGATATTTAGCTTTTTCTCAATGGTATCTCTTCCATTTTTTTTATGGTATTATTTGATTACAAACTATATTAGTTTTAAAAAATATAAGATAATAAAATATTACGCTTTTTTTGTTTTGTTATTATATATACCAATTACAATATCTAATATTTATTTTATACCATATACTAAATTCTTATTTACTATTGGTATCTTGATATTAATATATTCTTTACTTTTATTAATAATATCAATTAAAATTCATAACAATAATGATAAAAATATCCTCTCGTTTATAATAGCAATATCTTGTATATTTATTTCAATAATATTTGAAGAAATCTTTTTACTCTTAAAAATAAATATAAAAGCAATTCCTGTTTTACATATTGGAATGGCTCTTGCGAGTATAATATTTATATATAAAACAATTAACAATTTAATTGAAAAAAATATTGAAGATAATGAGAAAAAGCTTTTAAAAAAAATGGCATATATTGATATTGTTACACTTACAAAAAATAGAAATTCATATGAAAAATTTATTAAAGAAAACAATAATACAATTAACAAAGTAGGAATAATATTAGCTGATATAAATTGCTTAAAAATAATAAATGATAAATATGGTCATAAATATGGAGATTTGTTGATAAAGCAATTATCTAAAAAACTAAAAACATCTCTTCCTCAAAATTCTTTATTATTTAGAATTGGTGGAGATGAATTTGTTGCAATCATAAATTCAATTGAAAAAAATAATTTTGAAAAATTAGCAAAAAAACTATATCAAGAGTTTAGTCCTAGTGATAAAGATTATGGAATGGCTATAGGTTCACATTTTTTAATTCAAGAAAAAGATATCAATTTAATAAATGCTGTAGAAAAAGCTGATATAATGATGTATTGTAATAAAATCAAACAAAAACCTTTACTAAAAAATTGCGTTTTAGAAAAAGATAATTTTGGAAAGTAAATTGATTTTTAAAAATTTAATCAATCAATCAAAAATGCTTTAGCATTATATAAACTAAAAATTATATTTATAAGAGGCTTTTATGCAAAAATTATTGTTTTCTCTATCTATTATTACATTAGGCTTAATTATTGGTTATGTTATACAAAGACTAACAATTGCTAATATTATAAAAGTTGATAAATCACTATCAAAACAAAGAAAGACTCTTCAAATAATTGCTTTATTATTTTTAAACCCAATTGCAACAATTGGAGCAATTTGGAGCCTCTCTTTTGATAACTTAAGCTATGTATTTTTCCCAATAATAGGAATTTTTGCTATATTTTGTGGAGGATTAACTAGCCTATTATTTACTAAAATTTTGAAATTGAATAACAAACAATCAGGATCATTTTTTAGTTGTGGTGCATTTACAAATATTGGATCAATCGGAGCATTAATTGTATTCATATTTTTAGGAGAAGAAGCTTTTGCTTTAGTTCCAATTTATAAAATATTTGAACCCGTAATTTATTATACTATATGGTTCCCAATTGCTAAAAGTTATTCACCTAATATTATAAAAAATGATAGTAAAAAGAAATTTATAAAAATTATAACAGATCCTTTTATATTAATTACTTTAATAAGTATTATTATAGGATTTATATTAAATTTTTCAAATATCACACGATTCTCATTTTATTCAAAAATAAATTCATTTTTAATTCCTCTAGCTAGTTTATTATTATTAACATCTATTGGAATGGCAATGAAATTTAGTAAAGTAAAAAAATATATAAAACCAACTATTTTTATATCAACAATTAAATATTTAATTGTTCCAATATTGACAACCACTTTAGCTTACTTTCTAGGTTTTGGATCAATTAATAACGGATTACCATTAAAGGTTGTTATTATATTATCTTCAATGCCCGTTGGTTTTATAGCCTTAGTTCCACCTGCTATATATGATTTAGATGTAGATTTTGCAAATGCAGGGTGGCTAGTAACTACAGCTTTACTTATTCTTGTAATCCCTCTACAAATGCTAGTTATTTCTTTTTTATAAAAATAAGGTTTCTCTAATATAATTAATAATTTTATTAAAGAAACCAAATATAATCTAAATTATTTATTAACAGATGGCATATAGCCATTTGCTGCTTCTCTTGATGAATTATACATTGTATAAATTTGATCATCACTTAAAACAATATCATATAAAGCTTTATAATAATCTAGAGTTTCTTTTTCTATATCAATATCTTCAAAGAGTTTAGGATAAACTTTTTTTGCCATCCATAATAATGTAATGGGAGTATCAACACCTGGGGTATAAGATCTATAACTTGCAAGAGGTAGTTTATAAACATCTTTGTTTATTACTGCTTTTACATTAGACCAATCATCATTAGAAATTGAATTATTATATAAATCTTGTGGTAAAGCAGGTGTAAAATTAGTAATAAAAATTAAATCAGGATTCCAAGCATAAACTTGTTCCATATTAATTATTGCATTAGCATTATCTAGTTTAATTTCTTCAGCAATATTTTTTGCACCTACAGCATTAGCCCACCACTGTCCAAAAAAATGCTTACCTGATGTAATTATTTTTTTATCATCATAATTAAACAAAAATAAAACATCCTTTTTATTTTCATCTGATATATTTTTTACTCTATTTTGAATTAATTTTTTTGTTTCTATACTATAATTATCTACTTTTTCGCTTACTGCTTTATGAGATGGATATAATTGAGATAAAATATTTGCCCATTTTTCATAAGTTTTTAAAACATCATAATCCCATTTTACTGCAGAAACACCTATTGCTTTTATACCTGCATTTCTTATCATCTCACCTTGGGCTTTTTTTGATGCATTGTACAAAACAACATCTGGCTTTAACAACATCAATTGCTCAATATTTAAATCAGATCCACTCATAAAAGATGTATCAACATCTAATATAGATGGATATAACTCACCTAATAAACCGTTTTTTGCTGCACTCATGCTTACAGGGTGAATTCCCACTAAAGTATCAGCACTATCTAAAAAAACTGTTAATACAGAAGCTAATGGATATATATCTGTGATAACTACCCTCTCTGGATTAATTTTCACATTAGAAACATCACCATTATCATCTACAATTTTAACCATTTCTTGTGATGAATTATCACTTACTTCTTGAGCCCCATTTGCAAATAAAGGACTAAATACACATACAACTAAAGTTATAAGAATTAAAACTTTTTTCTTCATAAATTTATTTCCTCTCTCCATAAATCTCCATTATTATTAACAAGATTTATGATATTTTTTTTATACATACGACCTGAAAATGCAAAATGTGGCATTTCTATAAAATTTACATCTTTTGAAACTATATGTTTAAATAAAGGATCTCCTATCACATAAGAATAATTTTTTAAATTATTTTTAAGTGATTCTTCTCCTTTTTCTAAAACATCATCTCTAGATAAAAGTTTTTCATCATCGCCAAGCAAGGTAAAAATAATTCCTTCACCAATTAAATTTTTAATTGCTTTTGAATATACACTTTCACCTATAATGGCTATTTTTGAATTAGCTTTTGTATCAATGTCTATATTTTCATTTCCATTTAATATTGCTTTTTTTATTTTATCTGTTTGCTCTTTTCCAAAAGGTAACGCTACTAAATAAGGAATATCAAACTCTTGTTTTAAATACTTAGCAACTTTGAGACCAAGAGACGATATTACCAAATTAAAATCTGCATTATTTGAATTTTTCATATTTTTAGTTAACGGGCCCATAGACCAAACACTATTTATCTCAAAACCCATATCTTTTATAGAATTTATTATTGAGACGACAATTTCATAATTACAAAAATCTAACGGTGTAGCACCAATAATATTTATTTTCTTTACTTTATTTTTATTTAACTTTTTTTCTTTATTTACAAAGATTTTAGCCCATTCTAATAAAGCTTGAGATGCCCCTGATATATAGGAATTCATACCATTTGTTTCAATAGCAAATGTAGAAATATCAGTTTTTCTTTGTATTTCTTTTGCAATTGCTTTTATATCTTGTCCCATCATATATGGAATTGGAGTAGGAGCTAGAGCTATAAATTTCGGCTTTTGCTCTTTTGCTGTTTTAACACAATCATTTATTAATTTGCTCTCATCACCTAAAATTGCCTCATATTCACTTATACCTGA
Source organism: uncultured Spirochaetaceae bacterium (assembly GCA_964589355.1). Lineage (GTDB taxonomy): Bacteria > Spirochaetota > Spirochaetia > Sphaerochaetales > Sphaerochaetaceae > Pleomorphochaeta. The sequence continues at coordinate 12,050 of CAZPTG010000017.1, read as the reverse complement.
GAGATAAACTCGAGATGGTATATCATACCATCTTGGTTCATCATGTGTATTATAAGTACTATTACAACCTGAGGCATCATGCATTACACACATACCATCCAACTCATAAAGAGCAGAACAAACACCTGATGTATCACTAGTATATACAGATAATATTTTATTTGCTTCATTAACCACAATTACACCCCCAACCTTTAACTTGAATAATTGATGAAACATCTTTTTTATTATTTATTGCATCAATTATGTCAATTAATAATTTTTTCAAGCCATCAAAACCACAATACGAATTACCTTCAACTAAATTAACAAAGTTTGAAGTTCCTTCAAAATAAGCACATTTTTGACCTATAGCTAAAATTTTTTCACTACTATTTTCTTTATTATGCAAAAATCGAGCTGCAGGATGTGTTGGACTTGAGAGTATAAGATTTTCACAGTTTTCTTTTAGATAAATAAAATCTTCTCTATCGCTATTATTAACTGAATCTAAATATACTTTTTTTACATTCAATCCTAATTCTATAAAAAACCTTGTAAGATTTAATACTCTAGCAGTAGCTGTATAATCTAAAACAATTGAAAAATCTTTTAATAGAACTTTAACCTCTTCAATTAATATATCAATTTCATTTTCAATAACTTCAGTATCAAAAGACTTAAGATTTACTAATTCACAAAGTTGTTTGTTGTTTTTTCTAATATCTTCTTTTCTATAGCAAATAGGATAATAATAAGATTTTTTTTCTAATCTAGAAGAAAGTGTCTTACAAGCTTTCTCAGCTGCTAAATTTGTATAAGCAAAGCATTTAGATTTACCTAAATCTTGGTAATCTTGCCAAGTCTTTGACAAAGTTATATCTCTATAATTAACATTTGCTTTTTTAAGTATTTGTCTAAAATCAGAAGTTTCATCTAATGCATATACGTTAGCAACCATTGTAATAGAATTATCACTAACATCTTTATTTTCATCATTAATTAAAGAATATAGTTGTCTTCTCATTTTCTCATCAGGAGTTATACCACTTTTTCTTGTAATAGGAGTCATATAACAATCACTAAAATAAATATGTGGAAACTTTTCTCTTAGTTTTCTATATACAAAATCTAAATCACAACCACAAAAATAATGAATGCAAGAGGTATAAACTTCTACAGCCTTAGGTTTTTTTTCTAATCTATTTAATACATCACTTACTCCATCAATTATCTGATATTCCATATCACCATCAATGACATTTCTCTCTTGAATTACTACAGTTGAAAACCTCGATTCAAATCCAGCTTCATGTGCCGTTAATACAACACCTCTAATACAACCCTCAGCACAAACAAATATTTCATGACTTTCTGGCATTAAAAATCCAATATGGACAATATTCCAAACACCTCTTGCAGGAGGTGCATACACAAGTCCTGCAGGAAAAAGATTATCAAAATCAAGGTTTGATATTTTATTAGAACTTGTAGAGTAATCAATATTATGGAGATCTATCATCTAAGATACAGCCTCCCTTTTTTTTTCATTTTCTCTACAAATACTTAATATATTTTTTGCAAGATTATTATATTGTTTTACAATTGTTGAATTAGGATTAATTTGAGAAACAGTTTTTTCTCTCTCATCTGCATCTTGTACATCTTTACTAAAATCAAGAACACCACAAAGATTAGTATTAATAAATTTACATAAATTAGTTATTTTTTCATCTTCATTTTTTACATTTCTTTTATTTAGTATCACTCCGCCTAAAGTTGCATATCCTCTATCTTTAAAATTATCTACAGCTAATGCAATATTTTTAGCAGCATGTATTGCCATATTTTCACCACTTGTTACTATAAAAATATCATTAGCAAAACCTTCTCTAATTGGCATAGAGAAACCACCACAAACTACATCTCCTAAAACATCATAAATGACAATATCAATATTCTTTTTCTCAAAAACTTCTTTCTTTTTTATTTCTTCAAGTGCTGCAACAATACCTCTTCCTGCACAGCCAAGCCCTGGAGGGGGTCCCCCTGCTTCACTTAGATAAATATTATTAAATCCTTTTATTACTAAGTCATCTAAAGTTATACTTGAGCTTCCTTTTTCTCTTAATTGATCTAAAACAGATGTAAGTTTTTTATCACCTCTTAGTAAAATTGTTGAATCAGCTTTTGGATCGCATCCAACTTGCAAAACATTTAAGCCCATATTACTAAAAGCAATAGCTAAATTAGAGGCTGTTGTACTCTTACCAATACCACCTTTTCCATAAATTGCTATTTTAATCACATTATTCTCCTTTTTCATATTCAAAAAAATCACCTTTATCGATAATTATTGAATATCCTATTTTTTTTAATTTTTTATTTAATGAATCCATATCTATATTATTAAAAGATCTAAGTTCTGCCATATCGTTATAAAGTTTATAATTTTTTCTCTCTTTCATAGGGGTAATATTAACCATAATTACATTGCAACCTGATAATATAGCATCTAATCTTCCATCTTTTTTTACAGTATCCATTGCAGTAGTAGCTGGAATTAAAGATTGGGGAAGTAAAAGTCGAGTAAGTGCTAAAAGATATAGACTAAGATTAAAATCTCCAATTTCCTCATTTTTAAATGGAGTTTGTTTGTGAGGGATAAAGGGACCAATCCCTACCATTTCGGCTTTATAATCTCTTAAAAACATCAAATCTTTAGTAATTGTGTTATTAGTTTGATAAGGTGATCCAACCATCATTCCAGCACCTGATTGATATCCAATAGTTTTTAAATCATCTAGAGATCTCATTCTATTTCTATATTCTTGATAAGGGGGATGTAGCTTTTCATAGTGTAGTTTATCAGCTGTTTCATGCCTTAAAAGAAATCTTGAAGCACCCATATCATACCAAGTTTTATAAGTAGAATAACTTCTCTCTCCAAGAGAAAGAGTAATTGCACAATCACTATATTTATATTTAATTTCTTTTATTAAAGCAGATATTTTTTCATCAAATTGAATATCTTCTCCACCTTGGAGCACAAAAGTTCTAATACCCATTTGATATCCAATTTCACAACTTTTTAATATTTCATCTTCATTTAATCTATATCTATTTACGTTATAATTTGATTTTCTAAGCCCACAATAAAAACAGTCGTTTCTGCAGATATTCGAAAACTCTATAATCCCTCGATAATATATATTTTTATTAAAATTTTTAGTTGCTGTTTTAACTGCATATTCTCTAGAAATCTCAAGTAATTCTTGATCATAGTTATCAACTAAATATTTCAAACCTGTATCATCTAAGTAATTTTCTTTATACAATTTCTCTAATAAAATTAGTCCTTTTTTCATAATTAAACCTTTGAATACCCCACTTTTATACATACATTGTTGATTTGAGAAAACTTATTATGTAATAATTCAATTTCAAAAATGGGACCATCTAGAGCTAAAACAATTATTTCAATATTTCTTTTTTCATAAGGCATTGCCATTTTTCCAATTATAAAATCACTACTATTAAAAATAATTTCATTAACAGCCATTAATGCAGAATTATCATCAACAATTATTGAAATTGTTGCTAATTTATTATTTTCATCACTTTCTTTTATTTTTAATTTTTCTTGAGAATTAATTTCTAAAACCTCAAGTGGTAATACATCTGCATAAACTTTATGATCTGTTTCTACATAATTTATAGAAGTTTTAACATTAAAAGCATTAACTAAATTTTCTTCTGTAATTATTGATTGAGTATCTCCAAATAGAGAATTTTTGCAATCCGATATTAAAAGAGCTTTATTTGCTCTTTGTAAAGCATGTGAGGGATAATGAGTATTAAATATTACACCTATATTATTTTTGGCTAATTTTGATAAGATATCTAAGACTATAATTTGATTTTTAAAATCTAAATTTGATTCCGGCTCATCTAAAATTATTAATTTTGGATCTGAAACTAAAGCCCTTGCAATTAAAAATAGTTGTAATTCCCCACCAGAAATTTCATTCATTTTCCTATATTGCATATGTGTAATTGATAAAAGATCCATCACTTCTTTAGCTTTTTTATAATCTTCTTTTTTGGGCAAATTAAAATAATTAATTTTACTAGCAAGTCCTAATAAAACATATTCAATTCCTAATAGAGAACTTTTTTCTACATTTCTTGATTGAGGAACATAAGAGATAATAGACCAAAGATCTTTGGTATTATAGTTGAGTATATTTTTATTATTTAAAAGAGATAATCCCTCATTCCATTTTAAAAAGCCTAACATGCATCTAATAAGAGTTGTTTTACCTATCCCATTTGGACCTAATATAGCTAATAAATCACCACTTTGGATTTTAAAATTAATATCTTTAAAAACATTTTTCTTCTCATAATTAAAACCACCATCTTTAACTTCAAATATCATAATGCCCACCCATTAGATTTTTTCAATAACATGATGAAAAAAGGAGCCCCTATAATAGCAGTTAAAACAGAAATTGGTATTTCACTTGCACTTATACTTCTCGCTAATGTATCAATAATTACCATAAAAATAGCACCTAAAGAAATTGAAGCTGGAATTATTTTTGAATTATTACTTCCCCAAATCATTCTACAAATATGGGGGATCAATAGACCAACCCAACCAACTTGACCACACATACTTACAGATGAAGAAGTTATTATAGTTGCAAAAACCACACATATAACTCTTAATAAATATATATTTACGCCTGAACTGTTTGCTTCATCTTGAGTCAAAGAGAGCAAATTTAATCGCCATCTAATAAAAAAAAGCACTAAAATTCCTAAAATAATTGGAAATAGACCATAACTTAAAGTTTTATAATTTGCATTAGAAAGGCTACCCATAAGCCAATAAGAAATTGCAGGAAGTTCACTCTCTGCATCTGCTGTATATTTAATTAAAGATATAAAAGCATTAAATAATGCTCCTATAATTATCCCAGATAATATAATAGATGTTTTATCTAGTTCACCTTTTTTAGATCCTACAAAAAAAGTTAATACAACAGCAGCTATTCCAAATAAGAAAGCCATTAATTGCATTGCAAAAAGAGACATTCCTAAAACAATTGCAAACACGGCTCCAAGAGATGCTCCACTTGCTACTCCTAGAGTATCAGGCGTTGCTAAAGGATTGGAAAATAAACTTTGAAAAGCTATTCCAGATACCGATAAACCGGCTCCAACACTAAGAGCTAAAATAATTCTCGGAAGTCTTATATTAAATATAACTAAGGATGCTTGAGCATCAGAAATTGGATTACCTATTAATATAGATAAAGCATCATATAAACTGATTGGATAGCGACCAAAAGTTAAGGCATAAAGCCCCACTATTATGGGCATAATAAAAAATGCTAACCAAGTTAACAAATTAAACTGTTTTTTCACAAAACACTCCACCGATTGGTGGAATTAGATCACCAATCTCGTATCTTCAGGAAAACCTTAAATACAGAATTTTCTAATATATTTCCTTGCCGTCAAGAACTAATCTTTTTTGCTTGGATGTTAATAGGATAATAAATTATCTAATTTTATTTAATGATAAATAATAAAAAAATTTAAAAATTAATAATTAATATATTCTTTTTTATTTACTTATATTTTAAATTTGACTAAAAACTAAAATATAATATAATGAATATGTAATATTAAATAGGTAATATTTTACGATTAAAGGAGATATTGACTTATGGAAAAAGCAAAAAAAGTTCTTATTATCTTATTAATTATAACCACATCAATATTTATGATGGGGTGTGATTTATTTTTTTCAAATCAACTCGGTAGTACAGAATTTATAAGAACTCCTAAAAACTTATTATTTGTAGAACAAAGTGATTATGATAGTAGTAATGATTATCCAATGGTGGATATGGTTTTTGATGCTCCCGCTACATTAGGTGCAACAAAATATACTTTGCAACAATATAATTCTGAGACTGAAATTTGGGAAAATTTTCAATACTGGGGAGAAGATCTTGAAACAAGTGAATCTATAAATGATAATTTTAGCATAAATTTAAATAAAGATTCTAAAATAAGATTATTAATTAGTGGTGGTGACTATGATGGTCAATATTCAAATGAAGTTTATGTTGAACTCTCTAATATTGATACCTACTTTCAAGCTTATTCTTTAAGTAATACTATTTCAAATTATTATGATATTTATGATGATTATTCTAGTGGGAAATTAATAGCAACTTTCACTGTTAAAAAAAATTTACCCGATAATACTGTTGTTGAAAATGCTCTAGATTATCAGTGGTTCAGAGTTGATCCAAATGATTTTGAAAATATTATTAAAATAGATGGAGCTATCTCTAATGAATACACACCAACAAATGATGATAAAGGATATATTCTTATGATTAAAGCAAGTGGTGACAATGTTAATGCTGGAGGCTATTGCCAACATCTTGGACCATATATTAAATAAATATTAACCCAATGCCTAATTAAAGAAAACAAATTTAATAAGCATTGGGTATATGAAGTTTTTTTGATATCTTTATCTAATTTAAACTTTTCTTAGCTTTTTCTAATGTATTTATTACATTATCACACCATTTATCAAACTCAACATCTTCAATTTGTAGTTTTGGATTGTTTAAAATATTGTTGATACATTCTTTAATACCTTGATCAAAACGTATTGTTGCATTAAAACTAGGTACTAATTTTTTTAATTTAGAATTATCAAAAACAACACTATTTGCTTTATCTCCAACAAGCCCACCTTTAAAGTCATATGGACCTACTTCATCTAAAAAAGAAGATGAAACATAATATGGTTTCAATTCAACCCCTAGAGAATCTGCTATTGCTTGATATATTTGATTCCAAGTTAAACTCTCATCACTAGTTATTTGAACAGCTTGACCTATAGCATGAACATTGCCTAAAAGCCCAATAAAACCTTTTGCAAAATCCTTATTTGAGGTCATTGTCCAAAGAGAAGTTCCATCTCCATGTATTATAACGCTCTTATTTTCAAGCATTCTCTTTGCAACTTGCCAGCTACCAAAATCACCATGAACCCCAAGAGGAATAGATTTATTACTATAAGTGTGACTAGGCCTTACTATGGTTATTGGAAATCCTTTATCTCGATATAATTTCATTAAATAATCTTCACAAGCTATTTTATTTCTTGAATATTGCCAATAAGGATTTGACAAAGGAGTTCCTTCATTTATTTTGTAATCTGCTAAAGGTTTTTGATATGCTGAGGCAGAGCTAATAAAAATAAATTGTTTTGTTTTATCTTTAAATAATCTATAATCTCTTTTTATATCTGAAGGTTCAAACGCTATAAAATCAACAACAACATCAAATTCTAGATCTTTAATAAGATTACTTACTGTTTTTTCGTCATTTATATCACACGTCAAATAGGTTATTCCGTTATCTTGAAATTCATCATTTCTATAACCTCTATTTAAAAGATATAAATCTTCATTCTTATCAATTAGTTGTTTAGAGATTTCAATACTAATTGTACCTGATCCCCCGATAAATAATACTTTCATTTATTGACTCCTTTATATTTAATATATCATAAAAATAAAAATAAATACTCTATATTTTATATATCTTCAATCTTGAAAAAAGTTTAAAAATCCCATAATAAGAATTATAAAAAGCTTTTATTTCGTCATAAGAAATATCATTTTTATAAAACATAATATTATATGAATCATTTGAGATATTAACTTTTATATTAGATAGTTTAAAATCATTTTTTAAATAAAACTTTAATCGACGTTCCCTTTCATTATAATTTTCAAACTTTTCATCAACTTCTTCAATTTCTAAAATAATTTTTTTATTTATATAAGTTTCTTTTAATTTTGATAAAACTTTAGAACCATAACCTTTTGATTGATACTTTTTTTCAAATGCAAAAAATAATATAAATAGTATATCATTATAAACTTTATAATAAATTATTCCAATTTGAGTATTATAAGAATATATTGCTTTTAAAAATATATCATTATTTTTAGCTTTATGATTTAAAAAAAACAAAGATTCTCTTTCATTTCTTAAAAAAGCAGTTTTATAAAGTTTCATTGCTTTATTATAATCATTATCTTTTTTTTCAATTGTTTTAAAATCTATATTCATAAATTATATTTTTATTTTCACCTTCCATTTTATAAAAAACTTAATTTTAATTATACCAAATAAATACAAAAGATACACCATCTCAATAATATGCATTTTTTTGCATAAAAATTAAAAATAGACTTGATTGACAAATCAAACAAGTGCTAGTCTAGTCTAGCAAAATTTTTAACATATATAGAGAAGGTTTATAATGAAAAAAGAAAACAATATTAGTGAAAGTGATTTATCACGGGGTAATTTTTCAGGAAAAATGGGTTATGTATTATCAGTTGCAGGTTCTGCTGTAGGTCTTGGAAATATATGGAGATTCCCCTATTTAGCGGCTAAATATGGTGGGGGAACTTTTCTTTTAGTTTATTTAATATTGATGATTACTTTTGGATATACTCTTATAATATCTGAAACAACTCTAGGTAGAATGACAAAAAAAAGCCCCGTTGGAGCATTTCAAAGTTTTGGAAGCACTTTTTCTTTTAAATTTGGAGGTTGGATAAATGCAATCGTTCCAATGTTAATTGCTCCTTATTATTGTGTAATTGGGGGATGGGTTTTAAAATACCTTGTAGCATATATAAAAGGAAATACTGCAGCTGTTGCACAAGATTCTTATTTTACTTCTTTTATTACAACTGGCGCATCTGTAGAAATTTATTTCATAATCTTTTCATTAATTACAGCAACTATTGTATTGTTTGGTGTAAAAAAAGGAGTTGAACGTGTTTCAAAATTCTCTATGCCTTTACTTTTAATATTAGCAGTGTTTGTTACTATTTATTCCATTACACGCCCAGGAGCAATGGAAGGAGTTAAATATTTTTTAATACCTGATTTGAGCAAATTATCACTAATGACTTTTGTGGCTGCAATGGGACAACTTTTCTATTCCCTATCTCTTGCTATGGGAATTTTATATACATATGGATCTTATTTAAAAAAAGATGTAGATATTGGAGCTTCAACTTCTCAAATCGAACTTTTTGATACTGGTGTTGCTATATTAGCAGGACTTATGATTATTCCAGCTGTATTTGCATTCTCTCATGGTCAACCTGAAACATTAAATGCAGGACCAGCTCTTATGTTTATTACAATTCCTAAAATATTTGAATCTATGGGATTTGGAACAATTATTGGTTTTGTTTTCTTTTTATTGGTATTTGTAGCTGCTATTACTTCATCAATATCTCTTGCCGAAACTTGTGCATCAACTTTTGAAGATCAATTTAAACTAAGTAGAAAAAAAAGTTCTGTATTAGTTGCTCTTATTATTATTGGATTAGGATCTCTTTCTGCTTTAGGATTCAGTTCTCTAAGTTTTATAAAAATTATTAACATGAATTTCTTAGATTTCTTTGACTTCATTACAAACTCTATTATGATGCCAATCGCTGCATTAGCTACTCTTCTTTTGATACTTCGAGTTGTTGGTGTTGAAAAAATAGCACAAGAAGTTGAAATTTCTTCAAAATTCAAAAGAAAAAAAATGTATAATTTCTTTATTAAATATCTAGCTGCAATCTGCTTAATTGTTATATTAATTAGTTCAATTGCTAATGTATTTGGTTGGATTAAATTATAATAAATTTAATTTAGAAAAAAATAAAACACATCTCTCTTTAATAATATTTCAATTAAATAGATTTGTGTTTTTTTTAATATTAAGAATATGATATCATCCAATATAAACTAATCAGTGTTTAATACATCATAAAATAATTTTGCTAATTTTATTGATAATACAGAACCAACACTTATTAATTGCTCTAAATATTCTTCAGGAGATATTATAGGATAAGAATTAAGCCATCTTAAAAAAGAAGATACCAAAAAATCTGAAAAAGAATCAGATAAAGTTACAACTTCTCTCTCATAATCATCAGGATCAATCACTTCTTCTACAATAGGTTTTAAAACTGTTGCAAAATAGTCTCTTAAACTATGAGGGCCCATTTCTTGAAAGGCTTTTTGATAAAAAACCTTCTCTTGATAAAGACAAGTTAAAAAACAAAGAGCTCCTTCATATGTATGAATCGAACTATGATTTTTATAAGTTTCATCAATTACTTCATTTTTAAATATCCAAATCAACAACTCATATTTATCACCAAAATGATAATAAAACGTTTTTCGATTAATATTGCAATCCCTGCAAATATCTGAAACAGATATCTTATTAATACTTTTTACTTTAATCAATTTTTTTATTGAAGAAGCAATTGCAAACTTTGTTAGATTATTATTTGCCATTATTATTCTTCTTATTCATTTAAAGAAAATTCTGCACTTAAATAAAAAGCACCTACAACATAAGAGCCTTTTGTTAAAGGATTACTTATAATATTTTTACTATAAATAATATCTAAATTTCCTAAATCTGTATCAATTGTTGATATAAAACAAGGGTTTTTACCAAAATTATATTCTTTTGTTTCAATAACCTTTGCAGCTATTAAGTTAAATAAAATATTATCTTGAAATCTTTTTTTCTCTTCTTCACTTAAATCTTTTTCTAAAGATCTAATGTAATAATACGGTAAAACTGATTTATCTTTTAAAAGAGCCTCACTAACAGCTTTCTCATATGATTCTCTATTTTCATATACTTCTAAAGAAGATGGATAAGCACATAGCTGTAAATTAACAACGCTATCAACATTCATCTCACCCTTAACTAAACCTGCATGAACTAAATTAGCTAAAAAAGCAGTCTTTTCATCTAAAGATGAAAATAAAACAGCAGGAATCTCACTTGTTGCTCCTAAACTAACGACTGGTTTACAACTATATTTATTTGAATTAATAAAATGAGAATCTACTCCAACAAAATCATGATCTTTGCTATCTTTATTTATACGAGCAACTAGCTCAAGGCCTTCATCATATAAATAGGTTTTATAATCATAATCTTCACCTTTAACTTTATCTACATCACTAAATAAATCAATTATATCATTTTGGTTTTTTGAAAGCTCACTTAAGCCTAAACTATCTAAAAAAAATGCCATATTTCCTCCACGTACTCATATATTAACAATAAATAGTCTTGATGAAAAGTGTATTAGTCAATACTATTGTTTTCATGAATAAAATTTTGACTCAAAAAGATGGATTTTTAGATGGATTTCCAATATTTTTAGGCTATTTTTCAACAGCTATTGCATTCGGCCTCATTTGCAGAAATATAAATATATCACTTTTCAATTCAACACTAATTAGCATGACAAGTTTCGCAGGAAGTGGTCAGTTCTTAATGATAAATTTATTATCGAATGGAGCTCTTATTGTTGAACTTTTTATCTCAATTTTACTAATAAATTTAAGATATGTTTTTATGGGAGCATCATTAAATCAACGACTTCCTAAAAATATAACAAGATTAAAGAAAATGATTGTTGCTTTTTCAACAACTGATGAAATATTCTCAGTAGCTATTTTAAAACCACAACAATTAAATTTTAAGTATCTATTTTCATTAGAGCTAACAAGTTATAGTGGCTGGGTTTTGGGTACAATAACAGGCTATATAATAGGAATTGCACTTCCACATAATTTACAACTTGCATTAGCTATCACTCTATATGCAATGTTTGCATCTCTTTGGGGATGTGAAACTAAAAAACATGGTTATAAAATAATAATAATAGGATTAACTTCGGCATTAATTAACTCTTTTTTAATCCTTATACTTAATATTGCTATTGGCTGGTCTTTTGTAATTGCTATGCTTAGTGCAACAATAATTGGCTCATTTTTATTAAGAGGTGAACATGTTTAATATTAATCTTCCTATGCTTGTAATAGTTATAATTGCATCAATAGCTACTTTAATTCCTAGATTCATTCCATATTTTACCCCCCTTATTGATAAAATACCTAATTACATAAAA
>CAZPTG010000016.1:0-17311 GCA_964589355.1 uncultured Spirochaetaceae bacterium | reverse complement strand
AAAAAATATTATTTATTAATATCGATTAAATAAAATATATGATAGTTCAACATAATTATTTTAATGGCAATTAGTAGGTAAAATATTAGTTCAGCTTAAATACTTATATCTTTTTAATACAAGATAAAATCACATGAGGTAGAAATTATTATTGAGTTTTTCTTTATTTAAAATATTCATCAACAGTTACAATTCAAATATTTTATTTAAAATAGGATCCTTTAATGAAAAATAATCTTCTGATGTAATATCAATTGACACATCAGGATATAATGAATCTGAATTATCTCCTGGAATCATTGTAAAATATTTTATAGACCAATATATGCTATTTCCTGTTGGAAGTTGAATATGTTTCACTTCTCCATAATGATTAGGTTTTCCTCCTGTTGGATTTCCAATTAGAATACCATCATATTTATTAGACAAATCAACAGCATTCATTAAAGCAGATGAAAAAGTTTTAGGACCTATAATCACATATAATTGAGAATTTGATAATTCACTTTCTAATAAATTATATAAAGGTTTAATTACTCTAGAGTCTCCACCACCATTATTTCTTAAATCTACTACAACTTTATCAATAGTTTTTATATTTATTGCTGAATATTGTTCGATTATAAAATCGGAAAAAGATTGCTCTAAATTATTTGAACATGAATTATATAATATATAAAAAGTATTCTTTAAATCTGGGTAATATTTAGCATAATATGTATCTCTTTCATATTGAATATATTGAGGTAAAACACTCCTATCTCCTAAATAATTATCATCATAATAAACTACCCAATTTAAATCTTTAAAGTTTTTTAAAGATTTTGCTTCTAACACTATATCTTCTATAGTTCCATTAGGAAATTTAAAGCTCATAGTACATTTTGATTTCGTAGAAGTAATTCCTGCACCATAAAGAATATTTGGATCTAATAATGATGAAGCCATTTTATTTTTGAGATGACTTTCATTTTCATGAGATAGTATTGATTTTAAAATAGAGAATATATTATTTGTGGAATTTGATGTATTATCTGATTCAGAAAAAATAGGAATTTTCTCTATAGCTACTAATTCTACTCTTGCTGGTTTTGAATCAACACTATTTGTTCTTACAAGATGTCTATTTTCTTCAAGCGCAGCAGTAACAAATACGCCATCTTTTAATACAACAAGATTAAGAGGAAATGCTTCACTCATTTTTGAAAAATATGAAGTATGTGAATCTCCAATTAAAGTAGTAAATTCTCTTAATTTTACCCATTGTTTTTCAGGCTCTAAGTTCAAACAATCTATTTTTAGTTGTTCTATTTTTTGATCATATTCTTCTTTAGAAATGCTGTGATAAACATTTTTATGCAATTTAGGCAATTCATGTTCTAAAAAATAAATATCCCCTTGCCACGGTTCAAGTTGATTTTGTAATTCATTAGGTAAATTATAGATACTTCCAAGTTTCAAATCACAAGAATTAAAATATATAAAGACAAATATTATAAAAAATAAAAAAAATAACTTTTTGTGCATGATAAAATACCTCATTTAATAAACAATATATTAAAATATTGAATTATTCTATTAAAAAAATAATAGAAGATTTCAAACTTAAACTAGCCCACTATTTTTTAGACAAACTTCTTTCTATCAAAATAATAATAGATAATATAAAAAATAATTAGTTAATAAACAAATTAATCTTATATTTTTTTTATCATTTTTTTATAAAAATCTACACCTGGAGGCAAAGTATTTATACATATATTTTCATCTAAAGCATGAACAGATGAAAGCTGTTGATGGTTAATTTCTAAAGGAGCAAACCTAAATACATTATCACAGATAGGAGTATAGAATCTCGCATCAGTCCCTCCTGTAAGAGTATAGGGAGAAGGGCTAACATCATCCCAATTTTCTTTAATAACAGTTTCTAATAGTTTAAACTCTTCACTATTGTAGTTTACAACTTGACACTCTCCAACAGGATTTATAGCTTCTACCTCTATATCAAATTTCTTTGCAATTTTTTCAAATATTTTCATCATTTCTTTTGGACCTTGATGATCAATAAACCGAACATTAGCACTAACATATGCTTCTTCAGGCAAAACATTTAAACCATTTGCACCTTTAGCAGTAGTAAAGGCAATAGTTGTTTTAAACATTGCACCCCCCATAGTACTTACTTTTGGTATTACAAAAGATAATAAAGGAGCAAAGCCCCTTGCATGTCTCATCAAAAATCCCATTACCCCATCAGTTGTCTTACCTAAACGAGTCAACATTTCAGCAGTTACATCGTTCATTTTTGATTTTGTCGGATCGTGTTTTTCAATATAATTAATAAACTTTGCTAATCTTACAATTGGTGTATTCTTTGGTGGTGCAGACGCATGGCCTCCACTAGATCTTGCAATAAACTTAACATTCCCTGTACTTTTTTCAAGGCTTCCAATCATTGCATATTTACCTTTAACTTTTGCCATTGGAGCTTCAATAATCATGCCACCTTCATCTATAACAAATTTCAAATGAATCCCTTTATCTTTTAAATATTGGCAAGTTCTTGCAGCCCCATCGCCTAAAACTTCTTCACCACAGGAAGATGCAATATAAACATCTGTTGGAGGAATAAAACCTTCTTCAATTAATTCTTCAATAGATTGAAAAATACAAAACAAAGAGCCTTTCGTATCAACACTACCTCTACCCCATATTATACCATCTTCAATATATCCACTAAAAGGAGGATGTTTCCATTTTCCACTAGCCTCAACCACATCTTGATGACTCATAAATAAAATAGGTTCACATTTATTAATTTCACTCTTGTATTTAATTAATAATGAGCCATCAATATCAACAACTTCACATTTTGAAAAAACTTTTGGGAAAAGTTTCTTTAACAATAGATGAAACTCTTCAAATTTTTCTTTTTGTTTTACTTTATAAATCGAAACAGTTTCCATTTGAATCATTTGTGCCAATTTTGAACTATAATATTCTTCTCTATTATTCATTTTTATTTCTCCTTATACTGATGTCTATAAAATAAATAAGAAACACCGATAGAAAGTCCTCCTATTATAATAATCATAGTACCAGTATCCCCAATCAACGAAGGAATCCCTATACAAATTAAAATCATCGAAATCATTGCAATTGATGATATCTTTAAATCTTTTATAAAATACTGATACCCTAAAGCACCGAACAATGCAGGCAACACATTATCAAAGGCTGGCTTGATTACTGGATTTTGTAAAATTGGAGTTAAAGGAACAATTAACATAACACCAATTGCAATTACTAACATAGTTGTTAAAGCAGATGTGGCTATAGCTAATGTCATTACTATCTCATCTTCTTTTGTTCCTGTTTTTGTCTTTGCAATTTCTCTAGAGCTAAAAGCACAAGGCAACTTTAAATTTGTTAAATTCCCTGTCAAAAAAGATAAATATACTCCTCCAATTCCTAATAAAGGGACATATATCAAATATTCAGCAACACAGGATGGAATATATATTAACAAAACTTTTGTTACAGCAGTTGTAAATGCTTTAAAATTTATATGAGCATTTGTGTAATATGCAATAATAAAAGGAGCCATTAAAAGCGAAATTACTCCTATAGATAAAAAAAATCTTCCTATCTTATGCGTATCTTCAATATATTTATCATAATCAAATCCTTTTTCATTCATTTAATAACATCTCCTATAATAGTATTGAGAACAAGATTGTTGCAATCATTGCAATAATCATTGATAAAGCCAAAGCAAAAGATTCTAATGATTTAATATTCTTATTAGTAATTAAATATTCAAATAATGCCATAATTAAAGCCGAAACTAATGCAGTAATAACAGGTAAATAAACACCATTAACAATAAAATTTGATACATAATTACCTAAAAAAGCAGCACACAATCCTATAAACATAGCAACCATAGCGATATTTGCAAATGAAGGTCGATCACTCTTTTTTATATCTTTTTTTCTGTTATGAATTTTTTTTGTATATTTCTTTAGTGTAAAAATAGTTAATAAACAGCCCCATATTATTCCAACTGTCATCACTAGCAATATTGTTACTAAATCATCCATTGTTAATAAAGAACTATCTAATGTTTTATTCATACCTTGAGCTGCAATTTGTGCAACTGTTGCTTCATATTGTAAATTTCCTATAACTGATAATCTTAACCATGAAATAGGTAGACCAAGATTACCTCCAAGTGCTAAAACCCCTAATAAAATTGAAATACTTGGAATAGCTGTAAAAGTAGCAGAAGAAGTAATTGCTTTCTTTAATAAAGAAGCATCCATACCCATTTTTATACCAGCTTTATAACTTCTTATAATAAAAATAAAGCAAAATAAAGAAACAAAAAGCAATATAGCTGCAACTATTAAATAAATTGCCTTAGAGTTTGCCAAGGTTAAATATTCATTCATCAAATCCTCCCAAAAAATTATTTGTTATAATATTTAGTTATCGCTAATTATATCACAAAATAAACTTAAAGAAATATTTTTTCTATAAAATAATTCTTTACAACAATAGCTTAATAAACCTTTACGAAACATTTATTGAAACAAGTTTCTATAAAAAAAATATATGTTAAGCCAAACTTTTTATAGAAAACGAAATAATAAATAACTTAACATTAATAATAAATTTAAAAAAAATACAATG
The DNA here is from genome assembly GCA_964589355.1 of uncultured Spirochaetaceae bacterium. Lineage (GTDB taxonomy): Bacteria > Spirochaetota > Spirochaetia > Sphaerochaetales > Sphaerochaetaceae > Pleomorphochaeta. The sequence goes on along the minus strand of CAZPTG010000016.1, from coordinate 12,616 downwards.
CAAGTAATTTTTTATGTTATATGTAATTATTTTAATTATATATATAACAATTTAACACTAAACATCATACTTAAAAACTAATAAAAAAAATAGCATTTATTATAAAATAGGTTTCAATGTTTCGTAATTGACAACTCATATATTTATGATAGTTTATAAATATAGAAATCGTTTTCGATACATTTTAATAAAAAAGGAGAAAAATAAAATGAAAAAAATTTTATTATCATTTTTAATTATTTCTATTTCACTTACTTCTGTTTTCGCAAATGGACAAGATGAACAAGCAGACAATGGTGAAATTGGTGGGACTCTTAACATATGGTCATTTACAAATGAATTAAACACAATGGCAGTAGCTTATCAAGAAGCTCATCCTGAGGTAGATGTAGAATACACAATGATCCCAATGACAAATGGAGAATATCAAACAAAAATTAAAGCAGCTATAAGCTCAGGTGATGTTCCAGATGTAATGGCCTTAGAAGCAGCGTTTGTTAGAGATTATGTTGAATCAGAATTTTTACTTCCATTAGATGATTTAGTACCAAAAGCAAAAGAAATGCAAGTATACCCTTTTGTTTTAGATGTTGGAACATATGATGGTGTAACAAAAGCATTCTCATATCAAGCTACCCCTGGAGCTGTATTTTATAGAAGAAGTATTGCTAAAAAATATTTAGGTACTGATGATCCTGTAAAAGTTCAAGAAATGATGAAAGATATGGATTCTTTTAAAGAAGTAGCAAAAAAAATTCATGACCAAAGTAATGGTGATGTATATGCAGTATGTTCTTCTGGTGATTTTAACAATTTATTCTTTGCTAATAGAGAAACACCTTGGGTTGTTGATGGAAAATTAAACATTGATGATAAAGTTTATGAAATGATTAAAACAGCAAAACAATTTAGAGATAATAATTGGGAAGCTCAAGCAACACAATGGGCAAGCGGATGGTTTGCAGGTATGAATGATTCTTTAGCTGATGCTTCAGGTAATGAAAAACAAGTTTTCGCTTATTTCCTTCCTACATGGGGACTACCTTATGTATTAATGCCAAATGCTACACAAAAAACTGTTGATAATGAAACTGTTGGTAAATCTACTGTAGGTGACTGGGCTTGTATCAATGGACCAATGCCATATTATTGGGGTGGTACTTGGATGGGTATCATGGATGAAGCTAAAAATGTTACAACTGCTAAAGATTTCATTGAATTCTCTACTTTAAACGAAGATACCTTAAAAAATTGGGCTTTAGGAACTTATACTAATGAATATCTAAAAAATATCGATCCAAAAATTGGTGATACTCAAGCTCAAGGAGCAGGAGACTTTGTTAGTTCACAAAAAGTAGTAGAAGAAATTATTGATGAATTTGATAATGCTGAAACATCAGCTTTCTTAGATGGCCAAAATAGTTATTCCGGTTTTGCAAAAGCTGCTCCAGAAATTTCATTAAAATTAATGCAAGGAACAGATGATGCAATTCAAAGATCACTAAATGATCCTCTTCAAAACTATGTTGAAGGTAAAATTTCATTTGATGAATGTATTGAAGCATTTAAAGATGAAGTTAGAACTGCTGTACCAGATATTATTGTTGAATAATTTTTATATATTTATGTGCCGTAATATTTTATTACGGCACAATAATATAAAAAGGAGCCCTTACAAATATGAAAAGAAACTCAAGCATAAACAAAAATAGTTCAGGCTATTTTTTTGTTTTACCTTTTATAATTATATTTTTAATATTTGGTTTTTGGCCATTAGTTAATACTTTTAGACTTAGTTTTACTGACACTATATTAATGAGTAGAAAATTCAAATATGTCGGATTGGACAATTTTGTTCATATATTTAAAGACCCTTCCTTTATTAAAGCTTTTAAAAATACAGCTTATATTTGGATTTTAAATTTCATTCCACAAATTGGACTTGCAATGCTTTTTTCAGTTTGGTTTACATCAAAAAAACTAAAATTAAAAGGTGTTGGATTATTTAGAACACTTTTTTATTTACCTAATGTTTTGATGCCAGCTGCTATAGCTGCTTTATTTGCTTCATTATTTGATTTTTATGGACCAGCAAATCAACTTTTAGTTAGACTTGGTATATTTTCTGAAGGTATGATGTTTTTTAGAAACCCTAGTTTCTCACAAGCACTTGTAATATATATTCAATGGTTTATGTGGTTTGGGCAAACTATAATTATATTAATGGCTGGAATGACTTCAATATCTGGAGATTTTTATGAATCAGCAATGATTGACGGAGCAAATAGTGGTCAAATGTTTAGAAAAATTACTCTACCTATGCTTAGACCTGTAATGGTTTATACCCTTGTAACATCTCTTGTTGGTGGTATGCAAATGTTTGATATCCCATTTATGTTAACAGATGGTCGAGGAGCCCCTAACGGTTCTATAATGACAGCCAACGTATTCATGTATTTAAAATATAGTTCTAACAAAGGCCATATTGGATTAGCTTCTACAGTAGGTGTTACAATATTTATTATTACATCAATTGTTGCATTGGCTATCTTTAAAATTTTAAAAGATCCTGATGATATTGAAAAAAATAAAAGGAAGTAGAAATGAAATATAGAACAAAAGTAAATATAGAGAGAACTATTGTATATTTTATATTATTCATTATAACAATTATATGTATAGTTCCAATTTGGTTATTATTAGTTAATTCAACAAGATCTACTCCAGAAATTCAATCAGGAATAAGTTTTTTACCTAGTAATAATCTACTAGTAAATTATAGAGTACTTGCAGGAAGAGGATTAAACATATGGAGAGCTGTTGGAAATTCTTTTTTCATTTCTGTTTTCTCTACACTATTTGGAGTATATTTTTCAGTAATGACAGCTTATGGATTAAAAGTTTATCACTTTAAAGGAAAAAAATTTTTAAACAATTTCATTCTTATTCTTGTACTTGTTCCTATGCAAACATCAATAATTGGATTTTACCAATATATGTCTAAATTACATTTATTAAATTCATATATCCCATTAATTGTTCCAGCAGCAGCTGCAGCACCAACAGTATTTTTTGCAATACAATATTTAGATGCAATTATTATAAAAGATTTAATTCATGCTGCAAGAATAGATGGATGCTCTGAATTTATGATTTTCCAGAAAGTAATGTTACCTATTGCTACCCCTGGAATGTTTACATTAGCCATTTTTGGATTCGTAGCATCATGGAACAATTTCTTTATTCCATTTATTTTAATAAGTAAAATGGAAAAATATACGCTACCTATGTTAGTTCAATCGCTAAGAGGAGATGTATATAAAACAGAGCTTGGAGGTATATATTTAGGCCTAGCAATGTCTATATTCCCTATCCTAGTTGTTTATAGTTTTTTTGCTAAATCTATTGTTTCTGGTATTGCAATGGGGGCTGTAAAAGAATAGTTTAAAAAACTTTTATTCTAATCAAAGTATAATTTGTATAAATAATATTTTTTATAATAAAAGATACAATATTTTAATATTATCCACATTACAAATTTCAAAAAAGATTTTGCTAATTGAAAAAATTTAGGGGGATTATTTAATTGATAACTTTTATCACAAATAAAAATCCTCCTAATAAAAACTAGAACTTTACATTTATTTTATATAAAGAGATGTTATATATATTTTATTCAAATGTAATAACTTAGGCTAATTATCTATAAAAAGATATAAGAAATTATATTAAAAAAATATTGAGGGATTATTAAAAAAGTAGGATATATATTATTTAATAATAAAATTATTTTATTAAAAATGAAGTAATTTACAGAAAAAAACATTAAAAAATATAATTTAATCAACAATAATGAAAAAAATTTTATGAGTTTATGAGAAAAACTTAAATATAAAAAGACTGTAAATTAAATTTATTTACAATTAGAATTTAATAAAATCGTTGAATTAATAATATAAGGAAATAAAATATCAAATTTTTATTAGATTAAACCTTAAATAATCTATTAAATAAGTTTAATAAAAACTAAGGCCTAAATATTTTAATATGATAAAAAAGGTGCCCTTTATGGGTTATACAAAAGTTTTATTAACATTGAAAAAATAAAATTGAAGAAAAATTTCAATTTTTGTTTTAAATGAATAAGATTGATTATTTATATTTTGGGAGTGACGTATGGCAACAATTTATGATGTAGCAAAAGAAAGTGGTTTTTCAGTAGCTACAGTTTCAAAAGTGTTTAATCGCTATCAAGGAGTAAATAATAAAACACGTGAACAAGTCTTAATTACTGCTAGAAGAATTGGATATGTACCTATTCAAAGTGCACAAACACTAGTTACAAAAAAATCTTGGCTAATTGGAGTAATATTTAAAGAAGATTTAAATCAAGGCTTAATACATCCTCATTTTGGCGGAATTCTTGAAACCTTTAAACTCGAGATGGAAAAAGCTGGATATGACATTATTTTTATAAATAAAAATTTCTCAAACCAGGATATGAGATATTTAGAACATTGTAGATATAGAAATGTTGATGGTGCTCTATTAGCTTCAAGTACATTACCACAAGAAGAAGCAATTGCAATTCATCACTCTGGAATAAAATGTGTTTCTGTCGAAAAAAAATATCCTAAAATACCTACTGTAATTTCAACAAACTATGAGGGAACAATGAAAGCCTTAAATCATTTATATTCTTTAGGACATAGAAAAATTGGAATGCTAGCATCTCCTCTTAGTTCTGTTTCTGGATTTGAAAGATTTGAAGCTTATAAAAGCTTTTTAAAAAAACACAACCTACCATATGATTCAAATATTGTAAGTATTTGCGAAGCATATTCAGATGAAGAAGGAGTAAAAAAATCTAATGAATTATTGAGAAAAGCTAAGAATAATCTTCCAACAGCTATTTTTGCAAATTACGATAAAATTGCTATAAGTCTACAATCTGTTTTAATTAATAGAGGAATATCTGTTCCTAATGACATATCAATTATTGGATTTGATGATATTGAAATTGCATCAATTTCAACTCCAACACTTACAACTTTAAGACAATTTAGATCTCAAATAGGTAAAAAAGCTGCTGAATTAATGAAAAGACAATTGAATAATGAAATTATAGATACAAGAGATATTTTTAGAATACCTACAGAGTTGATAATTAGAGACTCAACTTGTAGAGCTAGAATTATTAATGAGAGGTATTAATGAAATTTAGAGATGATTTTAAATGGGGGGTAGCTACATCCTCATATCAAATAGAAGGCGGAAACTTGAAAGATGGAAGAGGCAAAAATATTTGGGACGATTTTTGTCAATGGCCTAAAAAAGTTTACAACAAACATGATGGATTAATTGCTTGTGACCACATACATAAATTTAAAGAAGATGTAAAAATCATGAAAGATTTAGGTGTTCAAACCTATAGGTTTTCAATAAGTTGGCCTAGAATTATCCCTAATGGAACTGGGACTATAAACAAAGAAGGCATAAAATTCTACCATGATTTAATTGATGAATTAATTGATAATAATATTGAACCATATATTACTTTGTTTCATTGGGATTTACCATTAGCTCTTCACAGACAAGGTGGTTGGTTAAATCCAAATATTATTAATGCTTTTAAAGAATTTGCTACATTAGTTGCAAAAGAATATACCCCAAAAGTTAAACATTTTTTCACTCTTAATGAGCCCCAATGTTTTTGTGGGATGGGTTATGTAACCGGTAATCATGCACCAGGTTGGAAACTAAATCATAGTGATTCACTATTTCTATTCCACAATGCATTAAAAGCACATGGTGTTGCAACAAAAGCATTACGTGATAATGCTAAAGGTCCTATATATATAGGTTATGCTCCTACTAGTGAACCAATAGTTCCAAAAAATAATACAAAAGAAGCTATTGAAATAGCTAGAAAAAAATATTTTTCATTACCTAGTTTAGATAAACACTATCACTTTAGCACTTCATTATTTAGTGATCCTGTTATTTTAGGAGATTATCCAAAAGAATATTATGATCTTTATAAAGACTATATCCCTGAAATAACAAAAGAAGATTTAAAATTAATCAATCAACCTTTAGATTTCTTAGGACAAAATATTTATAAAGGAGAAATAGACACATCTATTGAAAGAAATGATCCTCACACAGATTTAGATTGGAATATTGTTCCTGAAGTATTATATTGGGGTCCCAAATTTCTTTATGAGAGATATAAATTACCAATTTATATAACTGAAAATGGTATGGCAAATGCAGATATAATCTCATCAGATAATAAAGTTCACGACCCACAACGAATCGATTTTTTAAACAAATATATCCTTCAACTACAAAAAGCATCAAATGAAGGTATAGACATTAGGGGTTATTTCTTATGGTCTTTAATGGACAATTTTGAATGGGCAGAAGGATATAGATCAAGATTTGGATTAATTTATGTAGATTATTCTAATCAAAAAAGAATCTTAAAAGATTCTGCACATTGGTACTCATCCATAATTAAATCTAATGGAGACTTATTATAATCATTAGTATTAGTAGTTAGTATATTTTAAATCGACTAACTACTAATTTTTTATATCTTCTTTAAAAATTCGATCATATCATTTGCACTTGGAGGACAACCCTTTAGAGATTGTTTAAGATTTTTTGTACAAGATCCAACACCTACAAGTTTATCATTTTTTATGCTCTTGAAACCTTGTCCTATACAAATCTTATCAATATTTAATAATTCATTATTATTTTGCAATTTATTTATCGCATGAATTAAATTACCATAACAAGCAGAGCATGCATTTTTTGACTCAATATATTTAGAAAGTTCTTTAACGCTACCTTTAGGTTTCTTATTAGAATTATTTATTGATGGTTTATTTAAATATATGATTTTAGAATTTTTAAAATCTGTAGTTCCAACATTCAAAGATTCTGCAATTTTTAAATATTCAACTTCCTCAATTTTATAGCCAAGTAATGAAGCTGCAAAAGAATCACACAAAACACTATCAAATGAAGCAATCAACCTATCAGTTTTTACAGGATTACCGCCTTCTTCAAAATCCAAATCTCCATTAATTGAATCAACAATAACCAAATCTGCACTTTTTATCTCATTTAAAACAGCAATAGGTTTCATCAATCCTAAATTATGAAAAGCTCTCTTTGATTTATCAGAAATACACCCTTTCATGTTTTTTAAAGCACAAGTCATTTTTGTTTGACAATGGCCTTTTAGAACAGGAACATTTATCAAATAATCACAATCCATTATTTCTTTACTTATTTCAACTTTGATTCCATTTTTATCTATTAAATAATATTCATCATCTTTTACATCAATTAACTCAATATCATATTTATCTCTTATTTCTAAATAACCATTGTGCTTAAAACTTTCTTTTGTTGATGCTCCAATCCAAGAAGATTCAACTATTTTTATATTTAAAAAACCATAATATTGAAGATATTCAATAATTCCAACAATAATTTCATTATGTGTCGTTGCTCCAAAACTTGGATCTTGAGGAAGAACTAAATTAGGTTTTAAAACAATAATAGAGTCTTTTTCACCTATAATTGAATTTAAATTTAAGTAATTCAATAACTTTTTAGTATTATCTTTGATTTTATCACCATAAATTAGAACAATATCACTTTTTTGCATAAAAGCACCTCTCTTTAATGTTGTAATACATAAATAAAATATTCTCCATAATAACTAAATCATACTAAATATTTATAGATATGCAAGTATTAAATCATAATATAAGATGATAAGAAATTAAAAACAAAACCTACAAAAATTATTCCTAAGGTAGTAATAATTACAAATTTAGCAATTAATTTAGGTTTTATAACTTTTCTAAGTATAATCATTTCAGGAAGTGAAAGTGCTGTTGTAGACATCATAAATGCTAATGCTGTACCAATTGCTACGCCTTTATTTATTAAAGCTTGAGCAATAGGTATTGTTCCAAGAGCATTTGAATATAATGGTACACCTGCTATAACTGCTACAAATAATGCTAAAGGATTATCTTTATTAGCATATTTATACAAGAAATTTTCAGGAACCCAACCATGAATTATTGCCCCTAAGGCAATACCAATTAAAAGAAAAATATATACCCTTTTTATAATATCTTTCATATTAGTAAAAGCAAAAGAAATTCTTTCTTTTTTTGATATAGTCTTTATTTCTACTTCTTTAGACTTTAACTTATAAACATATTCTTCTACTTGATCTTCATTTTTGAATAAGCCAATTATATAACCACCTACAACACCTACAAAAACACCAGTAACAACATATATTAATGCAACTTTCCAACCAAAGGCTGCCAAAAGAATTACAAAAGCAGCTTCATTTACAATTGGAGATGTAATTAAAAATGAAAAAGTAACACCTATGGGAATACCTGCTTCTACAAAACCAATAAATAAAGGAACAGAAGAACAAGAACAAAAAGGAGTTACAATTCCTAATAATGAAGCAATAATATTTGCACTAATCCCTTTAAACCTATCAATTATTTTTTTTGTTTTTTCAGGTGGAAAAAAGGATCTAACATAAGAAATAAAAAAAACCATAAAACTTAATAAAATTAGGATCTTAATTACATCATAAATAAAAAAATGTATACTTGAGCCTAATGAACTTTCTAAATCTATTTTTAACAGATTTACTACAATATAACTAACTAATTTATCTAACCAAACAAACATATAATTCTCACATCAATTTATTTTGATATGAAGTTGCAAAAAAATTTATTCTCCACAACCACATAAACATTCAATCTTCTTAATATCAAACAATGAATCTAATATTTTCTTCAACTCTTCTTTTCCTTGAATATTTAAACTATAGTGAGACCATTTACCCTCATTTCTACAATTTACTAATCCAGTATTAACTAATATTTTCATATGGTAAGATAAGCCAGATTGACCCATATCTAATTTTTCAAGCAAATTACATGCACACATTTCACCATTTTGTAAATATTTTATTATCTTAATTCTTCTCTCATCACTTAAAGCTTTAAAAATCAAAGAAATATTATTATTATCCATAAATACCTCATATCAACTTTTTTTGATATGAGAAATATAACAAGATTTGCTCCTTTATGTCAATAAATATTATATTTTATTTTATAAAAGAGGCATTAATTGTATTTTCTCTTATATTATTTAGTTCCGTCTCATTAAAATTTAATTCATTTTTTAAAATTTCAAATTCTTTATTTATATTAGTATTTGAAACGGTCATATTATCAGATGAAACTGCTATTTTTACACCTCTATCATAGAGTTTTCTTATAGGATGGTCTTTAATAGAATCAATCACTTTTGTTTGTAAATTACTTGTTACACATACCTCTAAAGTTATATTTTTATCAATTATTTTCTCTACAATATCATCGTAGTTTATTGATAATATCCCATGTCCAATTCTATCGGTATTAACTTCTAAAGCAACTTGTAAATCATCTTTATCACCTGCTTCACCTGCATGAATTGTTAATGGTAAACCAATGTGCTTTGCTTCTTTTAATAAGGATTTGAAATTCCTTGTTTTATATACTGCTTCAGCACCAGCAATATCTAAAGCGCAAACACTATTTCCTAAATATTTTTTTGCTAGATACAATGTTTCTTTATTTAATTCTTCATTATTATCACCTCGCATCATACAAATAATTAAACCTGCTTTAAAATTCTTAAGTTCTTTTTCAGCTTGTTGAATTCCTCTTATTGAAGCTTTTAAAATCTCCTCTTGAGAATAACCATTGAAAGTTGATAATTGAGGTGCAAATCTTATTTCAGAATAATCCATATCATAAGCAGAGAGATCTTTAATTAATTCATAACTAACTCTTTCAATTGCATATGGTTTTTGTAATAATTTTAAAGGTATTTTAAATCTCTCTAAATAATCATTTAAACTTTTACACTCTTTAGAAACTTGTAATTCATTGATTAATAATTTTTTAGGTATACCCAAATCAATATTTTGCTCTTTACTTAATTCCCAAACTGTATCAACTCTCAAAGATCCATCTATATGTAAATGTAATTCTCGATTTTTCATGAAATATCTCCTAAAAAGATTAAATATTATAATATTGCATTTACTCAAAAAAAACAAATTTTTTTTATCTATTTTCTAAAATCAGACTCTTTTTAGATTGAAAGAATATTTAATTATCATTAAGGTATTTATAAGTAGGACAAAAGTAGACATAAAAGGACAATTATAGACATGAATGAAATCATGACATTAAATGAAATCGCTGATTATTTAAAAATTGCACCAAAAACTGTTTCAAGAATGATACAAAGAAATGAAATCCCTTGTTTCAAGATATCTGGTCAGTGGAGATTTAAAAAAAGCACAATAGATAATTGGCTAGATACAAAAATGAATAATACAAAGCCTAAATTTAATAATTCTTATAATGACATTTCTTTTTTACCTTTATACCGATTAATAAATGAAAAATATATTGTATTAGATATTTGTAAAAATACTAATAAAGAAATATTAAAACAGTTATTGTATCCTCTTGAACAAAATAAATTAATAAATAATACAAATAAATTATTAACATCATTATTAAATAGAGAGGCAATGGCTTCAACTACTCTATCAAATGGAGTAGCCTTCCCTCACTGTAGAAAACCTGAAGATAATTTGGACAATTTACCTCCTATAATATTAGGAATATCTAAAGAAGGCGTTCAATATGGTGAAATAAAAAACAACAAAACTTATATATTTTTTTTAATACTAGTAAATGATGAAATTATGCATCTAAAAATACTTTCTAAATTAGCTAATTTTATAAACAGAGAAAATATTTTAGATAAATTGAAAAATATAGAGAATAAACATGAAATAATAAAATTATTAATGGAGAGTGAATATGAATATATGTCGTAGTTTAAAAAAGGAATGTATTAAAACTAATGTATCTCTGATTACAAAAGATGAGATATTAAATGAAATTGCATCTTTAGCCTCATCTTGTAAAGAATTACAAAATCATTCAAAACAAGAAATTTATCAACAATTAAAAGATAGAGAAAAGATAGTATCAACAGGTTTAGAAAAAGGTGTAGCTATACCACACTGTAGTTTTAAAGATATTAATAATTTCGTAATTGGAGTTATAACAACAAAAAATAATATCGAATTTAGTGCTCTAGATAATAAACCTTCTAATATCTTTATATTTATTATGGGCCCTGAAAAACAAAGAAATAAACACATAAAACTTCTTTCTACAATTGCAAAAACAACTAGTAAGGAAAGTGTTATTAATTTGTTAGTAAAAGCTGATTCACCTTCAATGATAAATGATATATTTGAAAGTAATGTTGATTTTAATGAATCTAATGAATCTAATATTAAAGAAAAATCACAATTAACTTTTTATGTACAAAATGAAGAATATTTTGATTCAATCATACAATTATTAAGTTCAAATGTTGAAGGATCTATAAGCGTATTAGAAGCTGAATCTGCAAGTAGATATCTAAATAGAATGCCACTTTTTGCAGCATTTTGGAATTCAAATGATGACAAATTTTGTAGAATTATTTCTTGTATAATGGATAAAGTTGCTGTAAATAGCACAATTAGAAAATTAAAAGAGATTATTCCTAATATTGATAAGAATTCTGGAGTTCTTCTTTGTGTACAAGATGTATCATATACAATCGGTTCAATTGATTTTTAGGTGGTATTTTAATGAACAATTCAATTTTATTTATAGTAGGTGCAATGATAATTGTTGCATTCTATGGCGGTAAAGCCTCAAAACTTATTAAATTACCCTCAATAATTGGTTATATGATTATCGGAGTAATAATTGGGCCTTCATTATTTAATTATCTAAATGAACCAATACAATTAAAACTATCATTTTTAACTGATATTGCTTTGGGCTTTGTTGCTCTAAGTATTGGCCTTGAATTAAACTTCAAATCTTTAAAAAAATTAGGGAAAGGCATCATAACAGTTATTTTTAGTGAATCATTAATGGCTTTTGTATTAGTTACTCTTGGAACATATTTATTAACAAAAAATCTACCTCTAGCTATAATATTAGGAGCTATAGCACCTGCAAGTGCTCCAGCTGGAACAGTTGCTGTAATTCAAGAATATAAAGCAAAAGGACCTCTAACAGATACTTTATATGCTGTTGTAGGCTTTGATGATGGCCTTGGTATAATTATTTTTGGTTTCGCCTCTGCAATCGCTCAAAACATGTTAAAAACAGATACAGCCTCTTCTAATATTATGTTATTTATTGAACCTTTAATTGAAATATTATCTGGTGTAGGTATCGGATTAGTTGCTGGAATCTTGTTTATAGTACTATCAAAAACTTTAAGAAACAGAACAGAAAAGCTGATCTTTATTTTTGGATTAACACTAAGCGTAACAGGTTTATGTAATATGTTACATTTATCTCTTATATTAACTAATATGATTTATGGAATTATCATTGTAAATACTCAAACTTCAAAAATGGTAAATGATATAAAATCCCAATTAGAAAACTTAATGCCTTTGATCTTT
>CAZPTG010000015.1:0-17662 GCA_964589355.1 uncultured Spirochaetaceae bacterium | reverse complement strand
TTGTAATACTTATACAATGATTGAATTTAAAGGGGTAACTTATGTACAAAGTGGGGTTTTCTTAGATAATAGTCGAATTAATTATGCAAAAAGTATTATTTATTTTTTCTTAAATCATTTATATGTTTTCCTGGAGATACTTTAGTAGGGCATACTTTAGAGCATTTAAAATGTTTATCACATTTTTCTACTCCATTTTTGTTATAAGCAATTTTTTTTAAACTTGCTATTTTTTCTTTATCATTTGTTTTTGATAATTCTCTATTAATTGAAGCTAAAGGAGCAGGTCCTATGAAATCATTCTTTACAGGACAAGCACTTATGCAAGATCCACATTCAATGCAATTTTCAAATCTAGTCCAAGATAAAATTCCATTAGGCTTTATAGAATCCTGGTTCACTTCGCTATTTCTAATATAAGAGGTTTGGGGCATATTATTTATCATAGTAGAAATATCGACAACTAAATCAGAAATTACTTTGAAAGATTTTAAAGGAGAAATGTTAATTATATTATTTTCAAATTCATTTAAGAATGTCATACAGGCAAGTCTCTCTTTTTCATTAATTATGCAGGCACAAGTACCACAAGATCCATGATGGCAAGAATGTCTATAGGTAAGTGAAGAATCAATTTTATATCTAATTTCTTCTAAAGCATCGATTATTGTTAATGAACTATCTAGATCTAATTCAAATTTTAATATTTCATTTTCATTTTTTTCAATATTAATAAAATAATGTTTAATTTGATTTTCCATGAAATCCCCCTTTGTAAAATAGTCTATAGTTTTCTAATTTAATATCTGCTGTTTTACATTTTTCATTTATGCCTATTTTTTTACAAACCATATCTGATATGATTTCTCCCATTGCTCTAAGAGTAGTTGCTTTTCCACCAACAATACTCAAAAAGTTATTAATATTATTCACAGAATGATCAATAGCTCTAAAATCTCGACTTAATTCTCTAACATCAGAATCTTTAGAGTAAGAGCCAAATAACGGTCTAGCTGCAGCCCATGCAGTGTGATATTTTAATTTATCAAAATTGGGGAAAATGGCTTTTGCTGATTTTTTTAAGAAATCAATATCTTCTTTATATGGGAAAACGAGTTCAGGATCGTTACTTATCCATTGGGTTGAACCAATTATACTTAATTGTCTTTGAGGGACAACTATATCACCATCACCAGCTTTATGAAGTCTGCTAACTACCATATTAGCTATTCTTCCTTTTGCCGCTAACATGGTTCCAGGGGATGGGGTAACATCTAAATCTATATCAACCATGTTACAAATATTATCAGCCCAAGCTCCACTTGCGTTAATAAATAAGTCTCCACTAATTGTTTCAACTTTATTTGTAATATTGTTTTTAATATTTATTGATTTAATATAGTTTGATTTTTTATTTATTGATATTACTTTTGAATAAACTTTAATATTAGCTTTTTGGGTTTTTAGTGCACTTGCTGCAAAGCTTATTGCAAGCCTATATGGATCAATTGTTCCATCAGGAACTATAACAGAAGCTTTAATATTATCATTAAGTTCTTTTTCATATTCTTTTGCTAAAGCTGTTGGAATTTCTTGAGCAGGTATATCTGCTGCTAAACAAGAAGATATAAATTTGTTTTTATAGCTCATATCCTGATCATCTAAAGCGACAAACATTCCCATATTATATTCTATAGCTTCAGGTGCAATTTTTCTAAGTATTTGACTTTCAACTAAACACTCGTGTGCTATGTTCTTATCTCCCATAGCGTATCTAGCTCCACAATGAAGTTGTCCATGGTGTCTTCCTGTCGTTCCACTTGTTAATTCACCTTTTTCAACTAAAGTGACATTGAATCCACGTAAACACAAATCATACATAGTAGCAATACCTGTACCGCCACCTCCGATTATGACAATATGAAAATTATTTTGAGCCATCATTTAATCTCCTCTTGTATTTTAATACAATTATAACATTAAATAACGGCTCATATGAAATATTATTTTATACTTTTTTTAATCTCTTCAAATTCATTTATGATTAGAGAATCTGTTTGAGGATTTATTTTGTTTATTATTATTATAACAATAAAGTTTGAAATAAAGCCAGGTACTATTTCATACATAGTACTTGAAAGGCCTACTTCTTTCCAAAGCACACAAACTACAGCACCTGTTATCATCCCTAATAGGGCTGATTTCCAAGTAGTTTTTTTAGAAAATAATGCCATTAATACTACAGGTCCAAAGGCTGCTCCAAACCCACCCCAAGCATATGACACTAAGGATAAAATGCTGCTTTTAGGGTTCAATGCAAGAATCATTGCAATAATTGATATTATAATTACACACAATCTACCAACCCAAATCAACTCTTTTTCACTAGCATCATGTTTAACAACTTTTTGATAGAAATCTTCTGTTAAGGCGGATGAAGATACAAGTAACTGGGAGTCAATTGTAGACATAATAGCTGATAAAATTGCAGCTAATAATATGCCACCTATCCAAGGATTAAATAAATCGCTTATCATATAAATGAAAACTTTCTCTGCATCTCCACCTGGGGCTTCTTTATACATAGCAATTCCAACAAGACCAACAAAAATGGCTCCTATTAATGAAATAAATACCCAAATTGTAGCAATTACTGTTGATCTAGACATTTCCTTAACATTCTTTATACTCATAAATCTTGCTAAAATATGAGGTTGTCCAAAATATCCAAGGCCCCAAGCCATAGTTGATATAATAGCAATTAAACCAGCAAAACCAGCATTTGTGTCAATTAAAGACATTGAAATATTTTTTATTTCTGCCGCTGATTCGATTGCTTGAAAACCACCTTTTGTAAGAATAGCAAAGATAGGTACTATTAAAATTGAAAAAAACATAAGTGCACCCTGAAAAAGGTCTGTCCAACATACAGCTAAAAACCCTCCCAAAAAGGTGTATAATACTATTACAATACAACCGCCTATTACAGCTACTGAATAAGGTATATTAAACATTGCTTCAAATAGTTTTCCAGCTCCAGCCATTCCTGAGGAAGCATAAATTGTAAAAAAGATTAATGTAATTATTGCTGAAATGATTCTAAGTAGTCCAGTTGGATCTTTGAATCTATTTTCAAAAAAACTTGCAAGTGTTAGTGCATTTGTTTTTTCTGTATATTGTCTTAATCTAGGAGCAACTAATACCCAGTTTAAAACTGTGCCAATAAATAAACCTATAGCAATCCAACTTTGATTTAATCCATATAAAAATATTGCTCCAGGAAGGCCCATTAATAACCAGCCAGACATATCACTAGCTTGAGCTGATAAAGCAGTAACCCAAACCCCCATTGATCTTCCACCAAGAAGATAATCTTCAATATTATTTGTTTTTTTATAAAAATATAAACCAATAAAAATTAAAAATACTAAATAAACAATAAATGTTATAATTGTTGCAATACTCGCCATACTTTCTCCTAATATTTCCTTATAATACAGTAAAATGTATATTTATGCAACTATTATACAAAATAAATATTTAAGGTATAAATTTATATCCCATTGATCTAATTGTTCTAATATGTTTAGGTTTTTGAGATTCTTCTAAATGGACTCGTAGTTTTGCAATATGGACATCAATTGTCCTCGTATAAATGTTAGTATCGTAACCCCATACGTCATCTAAAATTTTATCTCGACTAAGTAATTGATTAGGGTGGGTAACAAAATATTCTAAAAGTCTAAACTCTTGAGCATTTAAATGTATTTGTTCTTTGTTTTTTTTAATAAAAATACCTTTATTTAGATCTAAAATATAATTACCGAATTTATAAATAGCATTTGAATTATTATTATTTGAGTCCTTTAACCTATAAGATCTTCTAATGCAAGAATCAATTCTTGCTAATAATATTTCCATATCAAAAGGTTTCATAATATAATCATCAGCACCTTGTTTTAGGCCCATTATTACATCTATATTGGTATTTCTAGCAGTTAACATTATAATAGGAGTGTTGATATTTTTTTCTCTTAGGTTTTTGCATACAGAAAAGCCATCTCTTTGGGGAAGCATTATATCTAGTAATATAAGATCATAATTATTATTTAAGGCTTCATTTTCTCCATCTATTCCATTGCCTTTTATTATAATTTGATAACCTTCAACAATAAGTCTATCTTCTAATGTGATTTGTAGGCCAATTTCATCTTCAATTAATAATATTTTATTCATTTCTTTTTTTCCTTACAGTTGATGTAAAAATCAAATTTAACTCCATTTTTTATTGACCCATCTAGGCGTTTATAAGGAGATGTTAATGATATTTTTCCACCTAATATAGATATATTTCTTTTTACAATGAAAAGGCCTAGTCCGCTTCCTCTTTGTTGTGATAAAACAGAATCTTTTCCTCTATAATAAGAATTCCAAACTTTACTTTTCTCTTTTTTATTAATTCCAACTCCATCATCTTCAACGCTACAATTTAATATATTTTTTTGATTTGAGTATTGAATAAATATTCTTATTTCACCTTTCGTATTATTATAAGCATGATGAATACTATTGTTGATTAAATTGTTTATTATTAATTCTAATAAATTTCTATCAATAATAACAGTGTGATCTAAATTCATTTTTGTCCAACTTATTTTTATATCTTTTTCTTTTGCTATTTGGATAAAATGTGTATTAATAGTATTTATTAAATTATTTAAATTTGTTGGAGTTTGATTTACTATATAGCCTTTATTATTTTCAAGTTTCGAATAAACTAATAGATTTTCTATCATAGTATTTAATCTTGAACTTTGTTGTTTTATAAGTTTTCCATAAGAAGATACTCTTTCTTGTTTTATTAAATTAGCACTTAAATTGTCAGAGGCTGATTGAATTACAGTTAAAGGTGTTCTAAGTTCATGAGTAATAGATGCACTAAATTCTCTTTCTTTATAATGTTGGTTTTTAATTCTTATTAATTGATAAATTAGTAAGATGCAGATAAATGCTATCAAACTAATTAGGAAAAATCCTCCTATAAAAATATAACTTAATGTCTTTTCAATATAAGATGCAAAAAGATTATCATCTTTTTTTATGCTTATGTTTATATATGAAAATATTTTTTCATTTTCTATTGTAAATAAAGAATCTTTATCAATAAAACTATACTCATTTTCAAAAATAGGTTTTTTATTAAAATTGTAATTTAATGTTTTTTTTGTAATAGGTATTATTAGCTCTTCATGTATATTATGGTTAAATAATAAAATATTTAAAGGATTAAAATGATAATCTTGGTAAGATATAAATTTTTCATAATATATATTATTATTTGCTGTATCGTTTGATTGAAAATACCAATTTATATCAATATCAAAATTAATTTCTTTAATGGCTGGGATAATATATAATTCACTGAATTTTTTCAAATCAATATCAATTTTTATTATTCTCTCTTGGGAGTTTTGAATATAAATTGATAATTCTTCATTATTGTCTATATAAATATTGTCAGTAATAATTACTTTTTCTAAATATGAATTATCAATTATTTTTGTTTGCCAGCCAAAACTTTGTAATGTATGTTCTTTTAAATCTGAAATAGTTATATAGCTAAGAGACTTTATAACATTTTTATCCAATGTAGATATGTTTGAATTTTTATATATATATTCTAAGTAAATCTCTAGTTGAGAATTTGATACGGAGCTTTCTATATAATTATCAAACCAATTAGTATACATAGATATTCTATCAAATTCCCTATTTGATATTCTATTAGTATTTAAAAATAGTGTTGAATATGTCTTATTATATTCTTTTTTTGCAATGCTATTAAACCAATTATATTCTAAGAAAGAAAAGCTAATAATAAGAATGATGAAACATAATAATAATATATATAATGTAATTTTTAAATTTTTAATTGTTGATTTCATAATTATAATAATAACTTAGTTAGTATTTTTCTCATAGGATATTATTTTTTTTATTATCATATTTTACATAGTTTACATTTGATTTACATCATTTTAACCATAGAGATTCTTTTTTTATATATTCTTTTGCTTGTAGGAGGAATTCAAATGAGTTTCGAAGAAAAAATAATACAAGCTGATAAGGTTAAACCCAATAAATCTAAAAAGAAGAAAAAAAGAGTACTTATTACATTATTTTTATTGATTATCTTAGCTGCTACAGCTTATTGGTATTTAGATCAAAGTGTTAAATCAGAATATGTGAGTATTTCAAATTATGAAAAATCTTATGTTTTATCACAAGATTTGATAACAACCACTGAAGCTAGTGGAACTGTTGTTTTGCCTAATCAAGTAACAATAGTAAATAAACAATCAGGGTATGTTGATACTTTATATGTAAGTGAAGGCGATATTATTTCAAGTGATGATATTCTTGTTAGTTTTAGTGTTCCAGATTATGAAGATGATATGGAATCATATATTCTAGAGTTGAAAGAAGCAAATACTGAATTAGAATCACAATTATTAGAAAATAAATATAATATTGATAATCTTAATATTGAGATTTTAAGATTAGATGATGAAATTATAAAAGCTCAAGAGGAAGTAGATAAATACTTAGAATTGTCTTCTATAAAAAATTCTTATATAGACTTATATGATAATTCTCTTGATTCATTAGATTCACTAGAAGAATCATTAGAAGATAAAAAAGATGAGCTATCTTATATTAAAGAAAAGCAAGAAATAGAAATTACAAAACAACAATCCGCAATTGAAAAAATAGAATTAAATATTTCTCAATTAGAAGAAGATATTCAAGATTTAAATATTAAAAGCGTTATTAGTGGTGAAATATTATCAATTAATGAAGATTTATATATCGACGGTAATTATATAGAATCCTCTCAATCTTTATTTAGTATTGCAGATAGGGAAAAGGTCTATGTTGATCTTGATATTTATGAACAATACGCTTCTTTATTAGAAGTTGGGGATCCTCTTGAAATAACTATTGGTAGTCAAACAATGAGTGCTAGTATTATTAGTATTGGAAAAGTTGCAACAATGGATAGTGATGGACTAAGTGCCAATATAACCATAAGAGTCAAACCAGAAACTAATTCAACGTTAAATCCAGGAGCATCAGCTGTTGCAAGTATTGTCTTAGGTGTTGAAGAAGATGTTATTCAATTGCCAAGAGGTTCATATTTAACAACAGGTAATCAAAAATATGTTTATGTTATTGATGGAGATAAAGCTTATAAAACAGAAGTTGTTTATGGCGATATTCAATCCAATACTGTCGAAATTCTAAGTGGGTTAGAAGAAAAAGATCAAATTATAACATCTTCATATCAAGGATTTTTATCTGAAGATGTTATTCAATTAAATTAAATTAAAAGAGGTTAATTATGATAGATTTAAAAAATATTTCAAAGATTTATGACTTAGCTGAAACAAAAGTAAAAGCGTTAAATGAAGTTAATATTCACATAGATAGAGGTGAATATATCGCAATAATGGGGCCATCGGGTTCTGGTAAATCAACTCTTATGCATATTTTAGGAATATTAGATACTGCTAGTTCAGGAGTATATGAATTAGAAGGATATGATATAACAACATTAGCAGATAAAGAGCAAGCAAGAATAAGAAATAACCATTTTGGTTTTATTTTTCAATCTTTTAATCTATTTCCAGAATTAAGTGCAATCGAGAATGTAATGCTTCCAATGCAATATGCAAATAAATCTCAAAAAGAAAGAAAAGATAGAGCTGTTTATTTATTAAATGAAGTTGGTCTTTCTCATAGATTTAATCATCTTCCTACTATGATGAGTGGAGGAGAACAACAAAGAGTAGCAATTGCAAGAGCTCTTTCAAATGAACCCGATTTAATACTTGCTGATGAACCAACTGGTAATTTACCAACTGATAAAGGTGATGAAGTAATGCAAATCCTTGAAAAAGCAAATAAAGATGGCGTTAGTGTTGTTATGGTTACTCATAATCCTAATCAAGGAAAACGGGCAAAAAGAATAATAAATGTTAGAGACGGTAGTATTGTTTTAAATGAAAAGGAAAAAGGAGTAAAAAATGTTTAGTGAACCATTTAAGATTATTTTTAGACGATTTGTTGATCGTCTAACAGAGTCTGGGTTCCTTATTATTAGTGTTGCTCTTGGAGTTGGTGCTTTTGCTGCTAGTGGAACCCTTTTTGTTAATGTAGTAAATCAAAATGATGAATTATTAAACTCTCCAACTTATAAAGAAATTGTTGTTTCAACGAGAGCAGAAAAAGAAACAATGGAATTTCCTGTTGAGGAGACGCTATTAAGTGACGATACCATTTTAACTCAAAGTGATTTAAATATATCACAAATGATCCCTTCAATTGATTATGCATATATAATGAATAACACAAGATTAAAAATGATAAATGAATCATTTATTAATGACAGTGATAATTTTCAACACTCACAACAAATAAAAGCAATAAATGAGTCTTCTTCTAATGAAACTCATATAGATGAAAATTCACAACAAATGGAATTAGAGGATTCTTTTTTAGATGAAAATATTGATGATGCATTAAATGATAAATCAATTGTAAAAAGTGATGCAGATGAAATATCTGGTTATGAAATAACTTTTGAATTTTTTGATGCTTGGAATTTATCAACAGAGTATGGATCTCTTTTCTCAACAAATGATTATTCAAGTACAAATTCTTTAATTATTCTAGGAAGTGAATTAGCAAAAACATTATTAGATGATGATGAAGATTTATCATCTTTAATAGGTAAAAGATTGTTAGCAATGCAAGGATATCAAACAATTGTAGGTATTCTAGAAGATTCTAATAGTACTTACGATTATCAATTCTTTTTACCATATAATGATTTAGCAAATAATATTGGATTTTCTCAATTAAGAAAAAATTCTATGAATACTCAACTTAGATTTTCTGTTTCAGATTCAACTCAATTAGAAAGTGTTTCATCTATGCTTGAGCAATCATTTGAAAGTGAGTTTGGAAAAAACCAAGTAATAATTAGCAACCCCAGATTTGAAGCAGAACAAACAGTAGCAAGAAATGCAGGTATAAGTATTCTTATTTTATTATTAGCTATTTCAGGTTTATTTATTTCTTCAATTAATATTGCTCATATTTTATTGAGTAGAACATTAAGAATGAAAAAACATGTTGGTATTTTAATGGCTTTAGGAGCAACAAGAAAACAAATAAATAAATTATTTTCTCTTGAAGCTATTATGATAATAGTTTTAGGGACTGTACTTGGACTATTTATTGCAATTCCAATAAATCGACAGATGCAAAGTGCTTTAAACCTAACAATAAATAGTAATTGGACAATATTAGTAAGTGCTTTTGTATCATCAATTTTAATATTTAGTTTTACGTTAATTCCTATTAGACGATTTGACAGAATAAAGCCTGCAGATGCAATGAGAGTAGGATAAGGAGATAATAATATGAAAAAATTTTTTACAATGATGATAAGACAATTTAAAGACTCTCCTTTTAAAATGGGATTAACATTAATTGCAGTTTCTCTTGGTGCTTTTATTTTAGTTTTATCATTTAATATAACAGATATTATAGAAAAAGAGGTTGAGAATCAATTAAATACGAATGGGATAATAGTTCAAGTTGCAAATGCTTCATGGGATTCTGATAAGAGTGTAGATTATACAAAACCTAGTGAATGGGATACATCTATTCAAAATTATTTATTAAGTGATACTGAAGAAATTGAAATCTCAGCAATTATTAGTCAATCTATGTTTAATCAATTTACTTATGATGGTACATCTTATGATTTAAGAAATTCTGTTGCAACAGAGCAGACATATTTTGAAATTTTTGATTTAGACTTAGTTTCAGGAGTTCTTATGAGTCAAGAAGATATTGATTTAGGACTTAAAAAAGTTTGGATTAGTGAAGAGACTGCTCAAATAATTTTTGGCTCAGCTGAAAATGCAATTGATAAATGGATACAACCTCCAGGGAAAATATTAACTAGAGGTATAAATAATAAATCTCAAAATGTAGTTACTCAATACAAAATAACAGGAGTTTATGAAACTCCATCTGAGATAAAAAGAAAGGTATATGGTATTGGAGATTTGATAGTTCCATACACTTCAATGCTACCAAGTTCTATGAATGTTGAATTTGCAAAAGATATGCTCTCAGGCTCTTTAGTAGTAAAAAGTAATCAAAATTCAATTGAAGATGTTGAACAGTCTATTTCACAAGTAGTGTATCAAAATTATGGGGAAGATGTTGATTTATTAGTTTGGGAAGGTTCTATAAATGGAGAATCTTCATATATGCAAGATTTACGAGAAACAGTTGATGTCTTTACAGTTTCAATAAATATTTTAGGTCTCACTCTTATGCTTGTTAGCACTTTAGGATTATTTAGTGTAATGCTTGTTGAAGCGTTAAATAGGAAAAGACATATTTGTATAGAGAGATCTTTGGGTGCCTCTAAAATGAGGATTATCAAAGAATTTTGGAGTTGGTCTATTGCAATGAGTTTTATGGGCGTAATTATTGGGACAACTATAGCTTACTTTAGTTTTCCATCAATTTTAGAAATAATATCTCCTTTGTTTGGGGAATTATCAAATCAGATAAATTATGAGATTGGATTTAGTTTTATAGCTCTTATAAAAAGTATATCTCTAATCTTAGTATTTGGTGGAGTTTTTGGAGTTATCCCTGTTATTCCAGTTGTTCGAGAAAATATAGCTGAAGGCATAAAGGAAGAATAAGTTATGAAAAAAAAGATAATAATATTTTTAATTACATTAACCTCAATTTTACCTTGTTTTGCTTCAATTAGTGAAACAGTAAATGATCTATATCAAATAGCATTAAATAAAGATAGTGGATATTTATCTGCAAAAAATTCATTAAATGATGCAATTGATAATTTAGAAGAAGATCCTCTATATTATCAATCAACATTATCAATTAACTCTCAAATAGATAATGAATCTTCTCTCTCTTCACTATCTTCATTATCTATCGATGTCCCAATACTTGATCAATTAACAATTTCAACAAATATAGATACTAATTTAGATGGAGGACTTAGTTTTACTTATTCACCATTAAATGAGTCGCAATCAAATATTAATCAAGAGATAAACTTAGAAAATGCAAATGTATATATCGAGGAATATAAAGAAAATTTATTATTAAATATTACACAAGCATATATTAAATATTTAATATCTATAGAGAAATTAAATAATCAAAAAGAAATTGCAGCTCTTGATAAAGCTATTTATGATGAAAACGTAAGCTTATTTAAATTAGATGAGATTAGTTTAAGTGAAGTCCAAGATTCTCTATTAGACTATAATTCTTCAACTTTATTAATTAGTGATTATGAATTAGAAAAATATACTAATAAAATACAAATAATAGAATTAATTGGCATCGAGAATTCACAAGATATTATAATTGAGCATAGTGACTTAGATGAAATAATAAATCTCTGTAATGATTTAGATTCAGTATTAAATGAAAAAGATTTTTCATATACAAATACTTTTGAAGTAACAAAAGCTTTAAATGAAACTATATCTATACAAGATTCATATGATTCTTTGAAAACTTATGATCCAACTTTTAACATTAGTTGTAATTTAAGTACTAGCTCAGATATTAGTGCAACGATATCATTTAAGACAAGCTATGACGATTATAATAAAGATGAAAAAGATTCTCTATTAAAAGATCTTGAGGTATCAAAAGCTCTTGCCTCCAAAGAAATATATAAAATTCAAGATACAATTGATATTTTAGAAAAAACAATTGAAAGCGATAAGCTAAAAATTTCTAACATCAAAGATCAAATAGAAGAGAATAATGATATCCTTTATGATGCATATTCACTCTTAGAATTAGATGAATATGAACAATTAGACTATCAAAGTTTATTACTAAATTCAAATAATTTAAAATTAAGTTTAATTGAAGCCTATTCAACTTTATATAACGATCAATTAACCTTAATTAATTATTTATAGAAACCTCCTTTTCTCCTCTCTTTATTAATACCTAAAGAGGGGAGTCTTTTCTTCTAGATATTTGAAATAAAACAATTTATTATAGATGTATGAAAATAATAATAAGCCCATCAAAAGAAAAGAAGATAAAATCATATAAATATCAAGAAAGAACTCCTTTATTTATAGAAAAAACAAAGTCTTTAGTAAGTGAGATAAATAAATTAGATTTAGAACAAATAAAAATAGCATATAACTGTTCTGATAAAATTGCTGAAAAAGTTAAACAAGATTTTAGTAATTTTGATAAAATAAAACATCCTGCTTTATCTTTTTATAATGGGCTCCAATATAAATATTTAGATATTGAATCATTAAATGCTGATGATATACAATTTTTAATAAATAATGTTTATATAATTGATGCTTTATATGGTGTATTAAGAGCTAATGATTTAATTAGTGAATATAGGCTTGATTATCATACTAAATTATCTTTTTTTAATAAAAATTATTATAAAGAAGAAGTAAATTCTATAATTAATAAAAAAGTGATAAATTTGTGCTCTAGAGAATATTCTTCGATTGTTGATAAAGAAAAACTATTTAGTATTAATTTTGTTCAAAATAAAAATGGGAAGATAAAAAGCTATAGTACAGATACTAAAATAGCTAGAGGCCTGTTTATTAAATATTTAGCTAAAATAAAATCAAGTGATATCTCAAAACTAAAAGAATTTAATTTAGATGGTTATAAATTAACAAAAGAGAGTGATGTTGGGCTTACTTTTGAAAAAAAATAAAAGATTTTATAAAATGTGTATATATATACACATATTGTATATATTTTTATAAAATGATATTGTTACACAATTTTCACTTTTGGGGGTAGTAATGAATCGAAGTGAATATTTACATAAACTAGTTAAAGAAAGGGTATTATTACTCGATGGGGCAATGGGAACATTAGTTCAACAAAGATCAGTTGCTAAAGAAGATTATAATTTAGCTAGCATTACAAATGATGAAAAGATATATGATAATGTTGGAGAGTTATTAAACTTAAGTAGAGCTGATGTGATTTTTGATATTCATAAATCATTTATTGAAAGTGGAGCTGATATTATTACTACAAATACTTTTAATGCAAATAGAATATCTTTAAAAGAATATAATCTTGAGAAATATGTATTAGAGTTAAACCAAAGTGCAGTTGAAATTGCAAAAAGTGCAGTTAATGAAATAGAAGCAAGAGAAAAAGATAGATATGTCTTTATTGCAGGAAGTATTGGTCCTACAAGCAAGATGTTATCTTTTTCCACTGATAGTGAAGATGTAACATATAGAGAAGAAAGTTTTGATGATTTTGTATTTGCTTATAAAGAACAAGCTCAAGTTTTAATAGAAGCAGGATGTGATATAATTTTAATTGAAACTGTTTTTGATACTTTAGTTTGTAAAGCAGCTCTTGAAGGTGTTGCTCAAGCACAAGAAGAAATAAATAAAAATATTGATATTATGGTAAGTGTCACCTTTAGTGATATCAGTGGACATACTCTATCTGGTCAAAATATTGATGCTTTTTGTGCTTCATTATCTTTGTATAATCTTTTCTCTTTAGGTTTAAATTGCTCTATGGGGGCAAAAGAAATGCTTCCTTTGATAGAAAAAATTTCACAAATATCTCCATTTTATCTTTCAGCCCATCCAAATGCAGGACTTCCTCAAGCTGATGGAAGTTATAATCAAGAACCAAAAGAAATGGCTAATTTATTATTGCCTTTATTAAAAGAGAGAAAAATAAATATTATTGGAGGTTGTTGTGGTACACGAGAATCTCATATTAAAGAACTTTTTAATCTAATAAATTCAAGAGATGATAATAATAATTTATATTGTTTACCTAGAAAAAAAGATAAAAATATTGTTAGTAAAAAAAACTTATCAGGCTTAGATATTTATAATAAATATAATGAGCTCTCAATAATTGGAGAGAGGTGTAATGTTGCTGGATCTAGAAAATTCCTTCGATTAATAGAAAATGAAAAATGGGATGAAGCAACAAAAATAGCAATATCTCAAGCAAAATTAAAGGCTGATGTTATTGATGTTTGTATGGACTCTTCTATGATAGATTCAAAAAAAGCTATGAAGAATTTTCTTAGATATTTGAATAGTGAACCTATTGTTTCAAAAATTCCATATATGATTGATTCTTCTGATTGGCAAACTATTGTACATGGAATAAAAGAATTGCAAGGGAAATGTATAATAAATTCAATTAGTTTAAAAGAAGGTGAACAACAGTTTATAAAGAAGGCAAGATATATAAATCGGTTTGGTCACTCAATAATTGTGATGTTGTTTGATGAGAGAGGGCAAGCTACAACTTATGAGAGAAAGATAAAAATTGCAAAAAGAAGTTATGATTTATTAATAGAAAATGGAATTGAAAAAGAGACGATAATTTTTGATCCAAATGTATTAACAGTTGCTACTGGAATAGATGAGAGTGATATTTATGCTTTGGCTTTTGTAGATGCAACAAAATGGATAAAAACAAATTTATCAGGGGCAAGAGTTTGTGGAGGGATTAGTAATTTATCTTTTTCCTTTAGAGGTAATAATTATTTACGAGAAGCTATGCATATAGTATTTCTTAATCGAGCAGTAAAAGAAGGTTTAGATTTTGCAATAATTAATCCAAATATTAATTTAGATATAAAGCAATTAGATAATGATTTATATAAAATAATTGAAAAAGCTCTATTTGAACCTTCTGTTGACAATCGTGAAAAATTAATTGAATTTGCTACAAATCTTTTAAATAATAATGAGAAAAAAATCAAAAAGAAAAGTATACAAAAAAAGGAAATTGAAACAAATCCTACGAAACGATTAATTAATTCTGTAATTAATGGAGATTCTTCTTTATTAAAAGATGATTTGGATATATTAGTAAAAGAATTAAAACATGATAGCTCTCCTTTAGAAATTGTTGAAGGGCCTTTAATGGATGCTATGGAAAATGTTGGAGATAAATTTTCACAAGGAAAATTATTTTTGCCTCAAGTTGTAAAAAGTGCAAGAATAATGAAAAAAGCAGTGTCCATATTAGAACCTGAAATTGAAAGATGGAAATTAAGTAATAAATCAAATAATGTTGAATTAAATAATATTGTTTTTGCAACTGTAAAAGGTGATGTTCATGATATTGGAAAAAATATATGCATATTGATATTAAGATGTAATGGTTTAAATATTATTGATCTTGGTGTTATGGTTGAAGCTGAAGAAATAATTAAAACAGCTATAAAAAATAATGCAAAATTAATTTGTTTATCTGGATTAATTACTCCCTCTTTATTAGAGATGGAAAGGGTTTGTTTATTAGCAAAAGAAAAAAAATTAGATATCCCAATAATGGTTGGAGGCGCAACAACAAGTGAAAATCATACAGCTTTGAAACTTTCCCCTTTATATAATTATAGGGTATTCCATAGTGAAAATGCATCTTCTTTATCTACTTTAGCTTTAAAGATAATTAGAGAAAAAGAGAAAAAGATTGATGAGTTATCTTTATATTATAAGAATAAAGAAAAGGCCTTGAAAAAAACTATTTCACAAAAAAAAGAGAAATCTAATATAGTTAATTATGATATTGCTATAAAACATAGATTTAGAAAAGAATCAAAAACACTTATTCCAAAAGAACTTGGAATAAAAAAGATAGATAATGTTGATATAATTCAATTAATTAATCTAATTAATTGGAAAATGTTTGCTTTTAGTTACAATGTTCCTATCAATACTGATGCTTATGATAATTTGATTAAAGATGCAAAATTGTTTTTATATGATAAAAAGAATATAGAAATATTAGAAAAAGCATTGGTTGGTGTTTATGGTATCTTCCCTTGCTCAAGTGATGGAATCAGTGTAAATGTTGATAATTTAGAGAAGTTTCATTTTGTAAGACAACAAAGAGATGGAATATCTTTGTCTTTATCTGATTATTGTAATAAAGAAGATTATATTGGCATGTATATAGTAAGTGCTGGTATAAATCTTAATAAATATAAAGATAGGTATGATGAAGGTGATTTTTTAATGTTAAACTTATTAGCCATTAGACTTGTAGAAGCTTTTTCAGTTAAAATGGGTATGATTTTTAAAGATATGTGGTCAGATGATATAATAAGATGTGCTCCAGGCTATCCTTCTTGTCCAAATCATTATCATAAAAAAGGGATTTTTAATTTACTTAATGGTGAAAAAAATACAAAAATAAAATTAACTAATACTTTTATGATGCAACCTGAAGCAAGTATTTGTTCTTTTGTCTTTGAGGGTAAAGGTATAAAATATTTCAATTCAGGTAAAATTGGGAAAGATCAATTAAGTAAATTAGCAAAATTATATAATATAAAAGAAAAAGATTTGATTAACTTAGGTCTTGAAATAAATGAGGAGTTATAAAAAATGAAAGTTTGTGATATTTTAAATAGTTCAAAAAAACCATTATTTACATTTGAATTGTTACCCCCTTTGAAAGGGCATACTTTAGAAAGTATTTTTAAATCAACAGAAAAATTGATGAAATATTCACCCTCATATATAAATATAACAAATCATCAAAATGAAGTTATATATGAAGAGACTGAGAGTAAAATTATTAGAAAAACTGTTAGAAAAAGACCTGGAACAATAGGAATTGCAGCTGCTTTACAATATAAATTCAATATACCTACTGTACCACATTTAATTTGTGCAGGAATGAGTGATTTGGAGATTGAGAATACTTTAGTTGAATTAAATTTTCTTGGCATAGATAATGTTTTTGCTCTAAGAGGAGATCCCCCACATGGTGAGAGAAAATTTATCCCTTGTGAAAATGGATATTCTCATTCTTTAAAAATGATAAAACAAATTGAAAATTTAAATAAAGGTGTTTATTTAGATAAATCTATAAAAGATCCTGTGAGTAGTGATTTTTGTATTGGGGTGGCGGGGTATCCTGAAAAGCATTTTGAAGCAGCAAATTTAGATATAGATATTGAATATTTAAAAATGAAACAAGCTGCAGGTGCTGCCTATATAGTTACACAATTATTTTTTGATAATAAAAAATATTTTAGCTTTGTGGAAAAATGTAGAAAAAATGGCATTACTATTCCAATAATTCCAGGTATTAAACCAATTGCAAGAAAAGTTCATTTAACTACAATTCCAACAACTTTTTCTGTTGATATTCCTATGCAATTGTATGAATTAGTTAACAAAGCAAAAGATATTAAGGAAATTAGAGAGATTGGTATATGGTGGTCAATTGAACAAGTAAAGGAATTGATAGCTTATGGAGTTCCTGGAATACATTTTTATACCATTGGTTCAATTAATAGTGTTGATAAAATTGTAGAAGCAACTTTTTAAAGATTAATTATATATTCATTTTTTTTAGTACTAGGAATAAGTTTTCCTTCTTCTTTGAATTTTTTTAAAATCCGAAGTAAATGCCGATAAGATGTTCCTAGTTCTTGAGAAATTTGAATTAAATTTCCTTTAAAAATTTTATTTGGAAAACTGTTTTTTATATATAATAATAGTCTATCTTCTAAGGG
>CAZPTG010000014.1:0-18391 GCA_964589355.1 uncultured Spirochaetaceae bacterium | reverse complement strand
TAAAAAACAAAAATATATCACAAGTAAGTGATTTTATTAAAAACAACATTTCTAAATATTACGCTTTTTCTTCACCTCAAGTAACTTTTGTTTCATTAGGTGTTTTTTCAATTAATGTAATTGGAGAAGTTACATCTTCAACTCGTTTTTTAGTTAATGGCCTAACTCATTTAAGTGATGTTGTATCTGTTGCTAGTTATAATGCTAATACTAGAGATATTGTAATTAGAGATATTAATAATAATGAAAAACATTATGATTTATATTTAGCTTTAAAAAAAGGTGAATTAGATCAAAATCCATTATTAAAAGTTGGCGATACTGTTATATTAAAAAAAGCTGAAAAAGTTATCACATTGATTGGTAATGTCTATAAACCAGGGACTTATCAAATTAAGAAAAATGAAGATTTAACTAATGTATTAGAAAATTATGCAGATGGTTTGTTACCTAAAGCTGATAGAAATGCTTTATATATTAGTAGATATGATAACATAAGCAATACATATGAAGAAATTGATATTGATTTATCTAAAGATGTTGAGCTTGTTAATTTAGATAAAATAATAATTCCAAGTGTTAAAATTAATAAAGAGAGTGTTTTTGTAGAAGGTGCAATTTCTGATGGCGCAAATAATACTAGTATTAATGCTTATTCTAAATTAACTATGTCTCATAGTAAATTAATTTACAATTTTTATCCTAAAGAAACTTTAGAAGAAATGTTAGAAACTGTTTCACTTAGATTTAAATCAAATAGCGATTTAAAACACGCTTATTTAATTAGAGATGAAGAGATAATTAATATCGATGTTTTAAATTACTTAACAAATGAAGTTGATGATGATTTTTATCTAAAAGCTGGTGATAGAATTGTAATACCTTTTGATAATAAATATGTTAATGTACAAGGTGCTGTAGAAAATGGCGGTACTTTTGTATATGAACCAAATAAAAAACTAGAATATTATATTTCTTTAGCTGGAGGGCTTTCACAAAATGCTACAAAAACTATTACTATAGTGGATTCAAAGGGTAATAAAGTTGATTTATCATCTTTTATTCCAAGTGATTCTACAATTTTTGTAAAAGAAGATACTTTTAAATCTGATTTTGCATTTATAGTTTCTGTTGTTGGTCTTGTATCTACAACTGTTGGGATAATTGTAGATGTAGCAGGTCTAATTTAGTATTGAAATATGTATTTTAGGAGAATAAAGTGGATTATAATAATGAAAATAATATAAATGATGAAGGGATTAGTATTGCTGAGTTATGGGAGATTTTTAAATCAAGGTTTGTTTGGTTTATTTCAACTATGATATTGGTAATAGTTGTTGCTGTAGTTTATTTGCAATATGTTATTCCTCAATATTCCTCAACTGTAACAGTTTTAGTTGAACCAATTACAACTACATCTTCTTTAGATGATTTGATGATATCTAATTTGAGTTCTAATTCTTCTAAGATATCTACAGAGGTTGAATTAATTAAAAGTAGAGCAAATATTGATAGTGCTTTAGCTTTATTAGATTTGTCTAGTTATAAAAATTCTGTAGGAATGTCCTATAGTGAATTTTATAAAGTTGGTCCTACTAGTGATTCAATTTCAGTATCTTCAGTTAAGGATACAAAATTAGTTTCTATTTCAGTAAATGATGAAAACCCAAAATTTGCTGCTGATTTTGCAAATGCTTTATCTTCTAGTTATGATAGTTTATTAACTAGTATAGCAAAAAATTCTAAAACTACACAAAAAGAATTTTTAGAGCAACAAATTCCAATAAATGAGAAAGAATTATCTGAAGCTTCAAATAAATTAAGTGATTACAAAGAAGAATCAGGGATTCTTCAACTAACTGAAAAATCATCCTTACTAGTTGATCAAATCTCATATTATGAATTAAGGAAAGAACCTCTTAAACTTCAAAAAATTGAAGCTCAAAGTAAAATTGATAATATAAAATTAGCTTTGAATGATAAAGATATTAAATTACCTAGCTATGAAAATATTATTACTAATGAAGAAATTGATAAGTTATTAAATCAATATAAAGTTAGTGAATCAGAATTAATTATGTATGAAGCTGTATCTTCATCATCCTCTGAATCTATTACACAATCAGGTTCAATAAATTCTCGTGTTACTGAATTAACAAAAACAATTTCTAAGATTTCAAAAGATATTTTGGATAATATTAATCAACAATTAGTTAATTATACATCAAAAGATATTTATACAAATGCATTATTAGGTGAATATTCTCGATCTATATTAACTAAGTCTCTTTGTGAAATTGGTTTTATAGTTTTAGATGAAAGAGCTGATCAATTTAATAATGAATTAGATAGTTTACCAATAATTGAGAGAAAAGTATTAGAGCTACAAAGAGATGTTACAGTTCTTCAACAGATTGGAGTTCAACTTAGAACAATGCTTGAAGAAGTAAAATTGATTGAAGCTGCAGTTACAGGTAATGTAACTATAGTTGATAAAGCAATAGTACCTGAGAAGCCTGTTAGTCCTAATAAATTATTAATTATAGCTGTTGCTATATTGTTAGGTGCTGCTTTAGGTTTCTTATTGGCTTTAGTAATTGATATGTCGGATAATACTATTAAAACAATATCACAATTGTTAGATATTATAAGAGGAAAAAATATATTATTTTTTGGATGGATTCCAATACTTAAAGATAAAACAATTAACCCAGCTAGTAAAAAAGAAATTTCTTATAAGAGTATTTCTGTATATGAAAATCCACAATCCTTTGTAAGCGAAAAATATATGGCAATAGTTTCTAATATGATATACTCAGGGGAAAAGAGAGATAATAGAACTATTACAGTAACTTCATGTGATGTAAGTGAAGGAAAGAGTACTTTAGTTGCAAATATGGCAATAAGTTTAGCAAGTATGGGAAATAGAGTTTTGATAGTGGATGGAGATTTAAGAATGCCATCTGTTGAAGCAAAATTCGGATATTCTAGAGCAAGAAAAGGGTTAGTAAATTTAATTAAAAACAATGATGTTAAATTTGAAGATGTTGTATTACAACCTATTGAAGATATGCCATTATTAAATATATTACCTCCTGGTAAGTTACCATCAGTTCCTATATCAATTTTAACAAATCCAAAAATGGATATGATAAATTCTTTGTTAGGTGTGTATTATGATTATATACTAATTGATGCCCCACCATTATTGCACTTTTCATCAGAAGTTCTTACTTTAGCTGGAATGTTTGATGGTTTAGTTGTTAATGCAAGAGCTAATATTACTACAAAGCCAGCTCTTTTATCTTTATTAAATTCAATTGAAAGAATTGATGATAAATTAGTTGGATTTGTATTAAATGCTTGTTTGACTAAAGATGTATTTAAAGGTTCTAATAAAGGAAGTGGAGGTTATGGTTATGGCTATGGTTATGGCTATGGCTATGGCTATGGCTATGGCTATGGAGAAAATGATTCAAATAAAGGTTCTTCTAAAGTTTCTTTAACAAGAGCTAAAGCAATACGTCTTTATAAACAGAGTTTAAAATATAGAAAAATTAGAGATACTGAATGGCAGAATAAAAAACCTTCTGCTCCTATTGCAAATATAAAAGTGACTTTAAAGAAAAATGATAGTTTTGTAAAAACTTCAACTAAGAATACAAAAGACAAAGAATCTGATGTAAATTATGATGATATTTTTGAAATTATAGAGAATGATCCTCATTCGAAAGGTAAGGATGATAAAAAAGAATAATAATATAATATAAAAATGTATTTTACTCTTGATTGAGACTAAATTTTTTTATAGTATGAAAAAAATTTGGATTAAGAATACCATAGGAGTAGTTTATGAAACTTAAAAAGCATTTATATAATAGATTATATAATAACCTAGCTGCTTCTATTTTCAATTTATTTATTTATTTATTAAATCAGTCTTTTATTAGACTGATTTTTTTTTGAGGAGAAAATATGAAAAATAATTTTGTAGGAAGATCTTTGTGTGTAATTGATGATTTTAATATTGAAGAGAGAGCTTATTTGTTTGACAAAGTAAAACAATTAAAAGTAGCTATGGAAAAAAACAATAAAGATGTATTAAATTCATTTAGGATTGATGACCCTGATTTTGGTATTTATGAAGTTTTTTTAGAAGACTCAACAAGAACAAAAGAATCTTTTAAAAATGCTGCAAAATTCCATTTAACAAAAGTTAGTGAATTAGCTGCTTCTAATTCTTCATTTAACAAAGGAGAAAGTTTTAGTGATACTTTTAATACTTTAGCGGGGTATTCAAATTCAATTTTTATTATTAGAAGTAAAGTTGAAGGTGTTTGTGCTCATTTAGAAAATCAATGTTCACAATTTGCAAAAAGAAATAATCTAATAAAACCTTCATTTATAAATGCAGGTGATGGTAAACATGAACATCCAACTCAAGAATTATTAGATGAATATACTTTTTTAGAAGATAATGATTTTAATTATGATGATATCCACATTGCATTAGTTGGTGATTTATTTCATGGAAGGACTGTTCACTCTAAAGCAAATGGATTAAAAATATTTAAAAATGTTACAATTGATTTAGTAGCTCCAAAAGAATTGTCAATGCCAGAGATTTATATTGATGTTATGAAAGATAATGGATTTAATGTGAATATATACTCATCAATTGAAGAATATTTAAATAATAATAAAATTGCAAATAAATGGTATTTTACAAGACCTCAACTAGAAAGAATGGGAGAGCAAATTCTAAAGAGACAAAATGAATTGAGAGCGTCAATAACATTTAGAAAAGAATTCATAGAAAAACTACCTGAAGATACAAAATTTTATCATCCTCTTCCTCGTCATAAAGTAACCCCAACAATTCCGATTTTTTTAGATAAAACTTCATTAAATGGATGGGAAAAACAATCAATAAATGGAATGTTTGTAAGAATTATTTTACTTGGAATGCTAGGGGGGTCACTAGGAGATGATTTTAATTTAAAGCATGAAATAAAACCAAAATATATTGATGAAGAATATATATTTAGAGTAGATACTGCAGCTAGATCTAAAAAGAAAAAAGATTATAGTGAAGGGGTAAATCCAATTAATACTGGTTTAGTTATTGATCACATATGTAAAGGCGATAGCCCTAAAGAAATTAGAGAGCATATGGCTTTAATTAGTCGAGTTATGGAAATTGATGATTCAAAAGGTGGAGAATGGGTAAGCATGGGCTCTGATAATAAATATAAAGGTATATTATTTAGACCAGGGAATAAAAATTTTAGTAGAAAAGAATTAAAAAGATTAGCAGCTATTGCACCAGGGTGTACTTTAAATATTATAAAAGATAATGTAGTTGTAGAAAAATATAGAACTACAATGCCACCTAGAATTTATAATTTTGAAAATATGTGTTGTAAAAATGAAGCATGTATTTCAAATCCAGCTCAAGGCGAAAGCGTTGAAGCAATGTTTTTTAGAACAAAGGATCATAAATTTATATGCAATTATTGTGGAAAAGCTCATAGCTTTAAAAATATATTTAAATAAATAGGAGAGATTTAAAATGAATAAAATTGAAGAAATAAAATGTGAATATGCTAATAAATTAATTGATATTGCCTTAGAATTAGGTGCTATTAAATTACAAGTAAAAGAGCCATTTACTTGGGCAAGTGGTTATAGAATGCCAATATATAATGATAATAGAAGGTTGTTACAAAACCCGGAAGCTAGAACTATTATAGCTAGTGCATTTGAAAAAATGACAAAAGCTTTAGATTTTGAACCAGATAATATAGCAGGTACTGCAACAGCTGGTATACCGCATGCTACTACCTTAGCTGATAAGATGAGTAAAAGTTTATCATATGTAAGATCTTCCTCAAAAAAGCACGGATTGAATCAAAAAATTGAAGGTCTTGGTAATTCAAAAAGTTATGAAGGAAAAAAAGTTTTATTAATTGAAGATTTAATTTCTACAGGGGGTTCTTCTATTAATGCTGTAAAAGCTATAGTAAACAGTGATGGATTATGTCCCTACACTTTAGCAATATTCACTTATGGCCTAGATGCTTCACTAAAAGCTTTTGATTCGCTAAATCCAAAATGTGAAGCATATACATTATTAGATTATGATACAATGATAAAAAGAGCACTAGAAATAAATTATATTAATGAAGAAGAAGCTTCTGATTTAAGAGAATGGAGATTAGATCCTTTTGTTTGGGGAATTAATCGTGGGTTTGAAAAAGTTGAAAAATAGGAGCTATTAATGAATTACATACAAAAATTAGAAGAAAGTGCGAAAGCTGTAAATAATATTGCTTGTATGGGCTTGGATCCAAAAATTGAAGTATTAGTTGAATCTGATAAAAATATTAGAGATCAAATAAATGATTATTTTTATAAATTATTTAGAAGAATGAGTTTATCCGGTTTAGTCCCCTCAGCTTTTAAGCCTAATATTGGATATTATCAGGCATTAGATAAACCTAGAGATGAAAATTTTCAAGGATCTCTTGCTTTATGTGATATTTTAGATATGCTAGATAATTTTTTCCCATCCATTCCGATAATTCTAGATTCGAAAAGAGGCGATATTGCTAGAAGTAGTTTAAATTATGCTATTGAAGCTTTTGATACTTGGAATTGTGATGCTACTACAGTTTCTCCATATATGGGAAGTGATTCTATATCTCCATTTCAAATTCAAGATAAAGGTCTATATGTTTTAAATAGAACAAGTAATCCAGGTGGAAAGGATTTACAGAATTTAATTTGTGAAAATAATAAACCACTATATTTAAATGTGAGTGAAAAAATTGTAGAGTGGAGTAAAAAAGAAAAAGGAATTGGTGCTGTAGTTGGTGCAACTTCCATGAAAGAACTATTAGATATTGCAAAATATTATAGTGATAAAGAAATTCCAATGTTAATTCCTGGGGTTGGTTCACAAGGTGGAAGTGCTACAGATGTAATTAATAATTTAAATCAAGCAAAGTATCCTCTATATTTAGCTAGAATTAATAGTTCAAGTGGATTAACTCATCCGTGGAAAAAAGATAATGCTCCTGAAAATTGGTTGGATTTATGTATTAAACAAATAAGAGATTTATTAGAAGAGACTGCAGTATAAAAATTATGAAAAAAACATTATTAGAAATATTATATAAAAATCATTGTAAAGATAATGCTCCGTTGTATTTATCTACGGTTAGTGGTGTTATTACTACTAATAAAAATATAATTAAATTTGTAGATAACAATGTAAAAGAAATCGATATAATAACTACAAAAAGTTATCAAGTTAATCCAAATTTAGGAAATAGAGAACCAATTATTTGTGAAACCGAAGTTGGTAATTTTGGTAATTCTGTGGGGTTGAGAAATCCTGGATTAGAAGTAGCTCTTAAAGATATTAAAGCATTGAGAGATAATAATTTAAATGCTTTTTTAAATGTTAGTGTTTCTGCAAGTACAATTGAAGATTTTATTATATTGTGTAATGCTTTTAATAATTTGGCAGATTCTATTGAGTTGAATTTTTCATGTCCTCATGCATCAAAAGGTTTTGGAGCATCAATTGGGTGTGATATAAATATTGCAAGTGAATATGTTAGAGAAATTAGAAAAGGTTTAATTGATTTTAATAGTTTATTATTTATAAAGTTAACTCCAAATGTTGATAATATTGGAGA
The DNA here is from genome assembly GCA_964589355.1 of uncultured Spirochaetaceae bacterium. Lineage (GTDB taxonomy): Bacteria > Spirochaetota > Spirochaetia > Sphaerochaetales > Sphaerochaetaceae > Pleomorphochaeta. Next base: position 10,685 of record CAZPTG010000014.1, on the reverse strand, counting down.
AATTGCAAAAGAATGCGTTAAAAATGGAGCTGATGGCATTGTTGCTATAAATACTGTTGGTCCAGTTGTTCATACTGATCCTGTATCAAAAAAACCAATTTTACAAAACAAATTAGGTGGAAAAGGCGGCAAAAGCGGCTCTTGGGTTTATAATAGAGCAATTGACTGCATCAAAGAAATTAGAAGATATATTGGCGATGAAACCCCTCTTATTGGAATGGGTGGCGTTGATAATGGATTAAAAGCTAGAGAAATGGTTAATGCTGGTTGTGATGCTGTAGGAATTGGTTCTGCTTTTGCAAGAGTTAAACAAGCAAATTGGAGTAAATATTTATCTCTAGTAAAAGAAGAATATTTAACAAATGTATTAGTTTCAAATAATTTTCTAATTAAAGAAAGGCAGATGGAATACATTGAAATGAGTGTTAATGATATAAATTATTATGGAAAAGATACAATAATTATAGAATTAAACAAAGATATGGATTGTAAGGCTGGCGAATTTGCTTTTTTATGGTTACCTGAAGTTGGAGAGAAACCTTTTACACTTGCAAATGATAAGCCTGTAACTTTTGTTATAAAAAGACGCGGCGAATTTACAAAAGCTCTTTGGGATTTAAAAATAAATGATAAGCTTTATGTTCGAGGTATTTATGGCAAAGAAATTGAAAATGAAAAAAGTAAAAATGCTATATTAATAGCAGGAGGAACTGGTGTAGCTGTTCTTCCATCTTTATGTAGAAAACTAAGTAAAGATAAAACTTTAATTAGAACTTTTGTTGGGACAACTGAGGAAAGTGCTAAAGATGCTTTGTTAGAATATGCACTAACTCCTTATGGAGATTTTAAATGTGTTTGTGATAATGGTATTGTTGCAAGAGTTTTAAATGAAATTGATACTTTAGAAATTTATGAAGATACTAATATATATTTAGTTGGTCCAGAAATATTTATGGCAAAAGCTTCAAAAAAGATAATTGATAGAGGTTTTGATAAAAATAAAATTTATTTATCAATGGAAAAAAATACGAGATGTGGTGTTGGCATGTGTGGAGAATGTTATTGTGGAGAATCTCTTACTTGTGAAAATGGTACGTTTGTAAAATATACATATCTAGAAGAATATGAACCAGAGATGATAAAGAGGTAAAAATGGTTGATCCCCATGTACATTTAAGAGATTGGAATGAGAGTAAAAAAGAAACTATATATCATGGTTTAAAAGTAGCTTATGATTGTGGAATTAATGAAGTTTTTGATATGCCTAATACAAATCCTCCATTGACAGATAGAGAAACTATTTTAGATAGATTATCTGATGCAAATCAAGCAATAATGCAATTAAAAAAGAAAGATATTTTTTATCACGTTTATGCAGGTATTACAAAAGATGAAAAGCAAATAAAAGAAATTGTAAGAACATATAAAGAACTGTTTCCAATGGTAATAGGGTTAAAACTGTTTGCCGGGCATTCAACTGCTAATATGGGTATTATTAGTGAAGATGAACAAATTAATATTTTTAAACTTTTAAAAAGAGAAGATTATAAAGGTGTTCTTACAATCCATTGTGAGAAAGAATCTTTATTAGATAAGACAAAGTTTGATATTTCTGATATCTCCACTCAAAGTATTGCAAGACCTAAAATTGCAGAAGTACAAAGCATAAAGGATATGTTTAATTTTGCCAAAGATGCTAAATTTGAGGGGACTATTCATATTGCACACATAAGCACCAAAGATGGGTTAAATTTAGTAAAAGAAGCCAAAGCATCTAACTTACCATATAATGTATGCTGTGGGGTAACTCCTCATCACGTTTTATTAAATAAGAAAGATGCTAATAATCAATCTTATGCTAAAATGAATCCACCATTAAGAGATAAAGAGGATAATGTTGCTTTGTTAGATGGATTATTTGATGGTAGTATTGATTTTATTGAAAGTGATCATGCTCCCCATACAATTGAAGATAAGAAAAAGGGTGCTAGCGGTATTCCTGGATTTTCTTCAACCCTTTTATTATTATCTAGGTTAATTGAAATGAAAGTTTCTAAAAATAGATTAAAAGATCTTATGGGGAGAAATGTATATACTATATTTGATTTGGATAAAGATGGAGTAAATTTTAATATAAAAAATGCTTATAAACTTAAAGAGATATCAAATGCTGGGGCAAAAGAATATCCCTATGATGCATTTATTTCTTTAAGATAAAAAGCTATATCGCTATATTATAGCTGAATTGAAAAATTAAGGGACGATGTTTTTATTCAGTATTAAATGCAACTATATCTTTTGCAATATTTATTGCAACCAATTGACCTTAAAAAAAGTAGAGGGGGTTGCATTAGGTAATTCAATTAACACTAAATATTTATTTGTATATTCTTTTTTCTCTGCTATAATGTTTTGAAAGGGGAAGTTGGTGCTAGACGTTAGAAAATATTCTTCAAGGCATTTGGAAATTAAATTTATATTACCATTTGCCCAGAAAAAAATTTTAAAAAAAGATATTACATATTATATATTTACTCCAGATCATTTAAATGTAAATTCTTCAACGATTTCTTTAGAGTCTATGAGACACAAATTTAGAACTCATGGAAGATATGCCTCTCCTGAATTAACTCTTGATGAACTTATAGATGAAAATAATAAAATTAGTCCATTTGTTAAATTAATTGAATATGTTGAAAAACTTAAAGCAAAAGAAGATTTAAAGATTAGTGATATAGAATTTACTCATGAAGCTCAAGCTACAGTTAATTCAATTAGACATCAATTAAAAAGTTTTCAAATAAAGTCTTATTGTTTGATAAAAGAAAAACAAATTGATGGTTTTATTAAAATTGTAAAAGAGTGGCGAAGAAAAAGAAAAATATTAGAATCTAAGTTCACACTATTAATTGAAGATTTGAAAGTTTTAAATTTAAAAAATGATATGTATATCCAAGCTCTTTATTGGGCAGATGAAGCTAGTAGTTTGATTAGTGAACAATTTTCTTGTGAAATTCTAGGTGTTTGTGAAAATAATAAAGAATTAGAAAAAGTTAATAATATTTTAAAGAAGATTATAAGTCATGAAATTAGACGAAGAAAGAAAATGGGGTATGAAAGTAATGTTGATGATGAATCTTTAGCTTATAGAAGGGAATCCCTTCGAAAATGGAGTAAAAGTGTATTACGTTTAGATCCAATTATTTCAAAAACACCTAAAAGAATTAATGAAATTGTAGCAGGGATAGCAGCATCATTAGCAATGACATTTACACTTATAGCTACATTTTTTGCACAATCTTTTTTATCAAATCAAACCATTAGATGGGAGCTTTTATTAATAATTATTTATGTGTTTAAAGATAGAATAAAAGATGGAATAAAAAGAATTTTTAATACTGTTCAGCCTAGATTAGTTGCTGATGAAATTTATACTTATAAATCTCCTCGAACAGGTAAAAAAGTATGTACAAATCGTAATAATTTATTATTTTTAAGCGCAAAAAAAGTAAAAAAAGAAATAAAAGATATAAGAAGAGATAGCTCTAATAATCCTTTTTATAAAATGTTTAGAGAGGAATCTGTAGTTAAATTTTCTCATTTTTTAAAAATTTATCCGTTAAAAAAGAATTTAGATGTTTCAGAGAGTCCTTGGATGAAAAATTTTGCTTTAGTAGATCATATAAGAATGGATGATTGGTTTAAAGAAATGATAGATAGATATGTTGATGTTGAAAATGTTAATGAATTTAATAACAGTGTTTATCATATTCATCTTGTAATTGAAGAGAAGATAAACAAAAAAAGAAGTGATTATTATCATTATTTAGTAGTAATTGATTATAGTGGAATATTATATGTTAAAGAACTTCATGAGCAAGCTGTTCCAACTGTATATGAACTATCACAACAACTAGAAAAACAAAGAATAATTAGAGAAAAGAAAGAGTTGAAAAAGGAAAGAAAAAAATTAGATAAAAAACATAAAAATGAAGAAAAGAAATAATTTCTTAATTTATTTGAGGTTGAAACTATAAAAAGATTATAATATATTAATCATAAGGGATATCTTATTTATCCTATTATTTTAAATTATTAGAGGAGGAAAGTAGATGTCAGATGATAGTGGCAGTCCTTTGCCTAGACATTTATTAATCAAATTCGCTGTTTCCTCCCTTAAATCAATATAAGGATAAAAGATTGTGCTTTGAGAGGGAACTCCTTGGAGGACAATTTTATGATTACAATTAGAAATAATACAGTATCCCAAATTCCAGGTGATACACCAAAAGATACAGATTATATATGGGTTGATGCAAGAGATATAAATAGAGATGATATTGTTATTTTAGAAGAAGAATATTCTATTGATAGTGAACTTCTTGCAGATATTATGGACCCTGATGAACAAGCTCGTATAGAAAAAGAAGATGATTACACAGCTTTGATTGTTAGACTTCCTGCAAAGGATGATGATTGTGAAGGAGTTAATCAATATGCTATTCCTTTGGGTATCATTCTTTATAAAAAAATGGTTATAACCGTTTGTCAAAGTGATTCAATTGTATTAGAAGATTTTGCAAAAAAAAGGTTTAGACAATATCCTGTAGAAACTAAAGAAGGTTTTGTGATTTCTATAATGGAGAGAGCTGCTTTAGTTTATATCAGGCTATTAAAATATATTAATAGACAAAAAAATCAAGTTGAAGAAAAGCTTAGTGGTTTTGTTATGAATAGAGAACTTTTGCAATTGATGCAAATTCAAAAAAGTTTAGTTTTCTTTAAAACAAGTTTAACTACAAATGAATTACTTTTAGAAAAGCTTCAAAAATCTCCTGTTTTTAAATTAGAGAGTGAAGAGGAAAAAGATTTTCTTGATGATACTATAACAGATAATAAACAGGCTATTTCTATGGCAAATATTTATTCAGACTTGCTTGCAGGTACAATGAATGTTTTTGGTTCTGTTATTAGCAATAATATGAACATAATAATGAAAAGATTAACAATATTATCTATTGCTCTGATGTTCCCTACTTTTATAGTAAGTTTTTACGGAATGAACGTTAACTTGCCTTTTTCAAATATTCCTTTTATTTGGACATGGTTGTTATTAGTTTGTTTTTTATCAGCAGTAGTGGGCTCATGGTTTATCTCAGATAAAAGAAATAATAATGTTGTAAAAAAAGCTAATTCTTTAGAAGAAAAGAAAAAAAAAGAAAGTAGACGATTCAAGAAAAAAAGAAAAGGGTTATCTTAAATTAGAGTAAATGGCAATTAATAATAATTGCCATTTTTTAATGATTTCAATTTTATATATTATTAAAAGGTGCATAATATGAAAAAAGTAATTCTAGATACAGATATGGTTGAAGGCTTTGATGATGGCATTGCTCTAATAATGTTGGAAAATGCAAAAAATATTGAATTGTTAGGGGTTACAACAGTTTGTGGGAATACAAATATTCAAAAAGCTAATGCTACAGCAATTAAACAAATAGAATTGCTTAATTTAGATACTCCTATTTATGAAGGATCTTCTCAACTATTAAATGATACACGCTCTAGCATTGATTTTATAAGAAAAGAAGAAAATTATGTTGGTAAAATATATTATTCTGGGTTTTTATCAAATTATATAAATAACAATAACGTTGATAAATCATTATCTTATGAGGATTATTATTTTCAATTATATAATGAGAAATGTACTTATAATAATATTTATACTAAAAAGAAGCGTGATATAGATGGATGTGATAATGCAGTTGATTATTTAATAAATCAAGTTAATAAATATCCTAATGAAATAACGCTATTAGCAATTGGGCCACTTACAAATATAGCAAGAGCTATAATAAAAGATCCATCATTTTCTTCTAAGGTAAAAGAAATAGTATATATGGGAGGAGCTTTTTATGTTGATGGTAATTCAACAAAAAATGCAGAATTTAACTGGTGGGTAGATCCTGACGCTGCAAAAATTTGTCTAAATTCTAATTGGGGCTTAAAAAATAATGATTATAATAATCAAATAATCTTTTCATTAAAATCTTCAATTAATACAGAGAAAATGCCTCAAAATATATATGATAAGATTTTAGCGAAAACTTATAATGATTTAAAAAAAATATTAATTAAAACAAGTGGTATAAAATCCCCAACTAATCTATGGGATGTTATAGCTGGTGCATATGTTATAGATCCTAATATTGTATTATCGTGGAATAATGAAAATTATAACCAAAATATAGATAGAAAAGGTGTATATGTCGATATAGAAAATCAACTTAATAGTAACTTTGCAAAAGCTTTTGTGACAAAGAAAAAAGTTAGAGCAAATTCTAAGAAAGCTATTATTGCAAATAAAATTGATTCAAATTTATTATTTAAAGATATAATTTATCCTCTTCTAACAAAATAATATTTATTTTTTTCTTTTAAGAACTAGTCTATAATAACAGTATAATTCCTATTGTTTATTACCACCTCCAATAATTTGATAATGTGTTTTTCTATAATAAGTAGGAGATAATCCTGTATTATCTTTAAAGGCTTTAGAAAAATGGAATTGACTATTATAATTTAATTTAGCAGAAATCTCTTTTATACTTAAAGAGGTTGTTGCTAATAATGATCTTGCTGCTTCAAGTTTTAATAAAGAAAAATATTTAATTGGTGGATAATTCATTTTATTGCAAAATAATCTATTAAAATATATTGGATTTAGAGAAACATAGTTAGCTAGTTCTTCTAGCGCTACATTTTCAAAAAGATGAAGTCTCATATATTTTAATGCTTTTTCTACTGGGATATTAATAGTTTCTTCTTCTATATAATTTTGGTTTAAACTGTATAAAAAGCCTAAGATCTTATGGCAACTAGCGAGTCTTAAATTTTTATTTTTACTCATTCCATTATCTTTGATCCATTCGAAGAAAAATCTTTTATTTTCTTTCAATTCTATTGGACTTATATTATTCAAATAATCAATTAAAGGTTTATCAGTATTATTGAATTCCATTAATACTGCATAATATGAAATATATGAATCTTTTTCTGCTGTAATTTTATGTTCAACTAATTCAGATGTAATATATACTTGATTTTCATTTATTCGATATTTTTTTCTACCATTTAAAAATGTTCCATTACCTTCTAAAAAGTAGTGGATTTCGAATTGATTCTTTTTATGAGCATGAGGTCTTTGATGCCATGCTAATTCTTCTTCTTCATGAAGCTGTAAAACAAATACACAATCTAAAATATCCATAAGTTAATATTATATATATAATATAAGTTTTGTCCATGTTTTTATTTGATTTTTCATGACTAGAATAAATAAATAGCAATAGAGAAGGAGTTAAGTATATGGCTATTACTGTTGGGATAGATTGTGGTACACAGAGTACAAAAGTATTATGTTATGATTCTATAAAAAAAGAGGTTTTATCTACTGTCTCCTCTTCTCACAAAATGATTTCTAAAGAAGATGGCACACGAGAGCAAAAAGCTTTTTGGTATATAGATGCATTAAAAGATTGTTTTAATCAAATACCAATAGAAATAAAATCTAAAATAGAGGCTATTGGTGTTTCAGGGCAGCAACATGGTTTTGTTCCTTTAGATAAAAACGGAAACCCATTATATAATGTAAAATTATGGTGTGATACTTCAACCTCTAAATATTGTAATATATTATTGCAAAAGTTAGGAGGAGAAGATAAAGTTTTTTCTTTAATACAAAATCAAATTTTAGCGGGGTATACCGCATCTAAAGTATTGTTTTTAAAAGAAGAACATCCTCAATTATATGATAAATTAGCTCATATTTTATTACCGCATGATTATATAAATTATTATTTAACATCTCAGTATGTAATGGAAGAAGGAGATGCTAGTGGAAGTGGTTTTTTTAATGTTGAAAAAAGGGAATGGTCAAATCAAGTCTTAAAAGCAATAGATGAGAATAGAGATTTAAAATTAACTTTACCCAAGTTATTAAAACCTTCAGAGGTTGTAGGTAAACTTAGAGATGATATAGCAACTGAATTAAATATAAATAAAGAAGCTATTGTTTCAGTAGGTGGTGGCGATAATATGATGGGTGCTATTGGTGCAGGATGTACTAGTGATGGAGATTTAGTAATGAGTCTTGGTACTAGCGGTACACTATTTGGATATAGTGAAAAGATGATTGCTGATAAAAAAAACCGATTAGCTGCATTTATTTCTTCTAGTGGTGGGTATTTGCCCCTTTTATGTACTATGAATTGTACAGTTGCTACAGAACAAATTAGAGAATTGCTTAACCTTGGCGTTAAAGAATTAGATAATATTGCTTCGAAAAGTGTTGCAGGAGCAAATGGTGTTATTTTCTTACCATATTTTAATGGAGAGAGAACACCAAACTATCCTAATGCTGAAGCAGTTATTGCCGGATTAAATACAACAAACACTAATAAAGCTAATATAGCAAGAGCCTCTTTAGAAAGTGCAATTTATTCTATGAAAGTTGGGCTTAAAGCTTTTGAAGAACAAGGTTTTAATCCTAGTAAAATTATTTTAATTGGAGGTGGTGCAAAATCAAAAATTTGGGCTCAAATAGTAGCAGATATGTTTAATTTATCTGTAATGACACCTGTAATTGATGAAACCGCTGCTTTTGGAGGAGCTTTACAAAGTTTAGCTACTTTAGAGAATAAAAGTGTAAAAGAAATAACCGATATTCATACACAATTTAATAATGATAGGATTTTTTCTCCTAATATAGAGAATTATTCATTGTATGAAAAAGGCTATAAGAAATATCTAAAATATGATTCGTCGTTAAGTAATATATTTAAATAAGAAAGGAGAATAGAATGGATTATTTTGTAGGAAATAAAGAATATTTTAAAAATATTGGTAAAATTAAATTTGAAGGAAAGGGTAGTGATAATCCTTTTGCTTTCAAATATTATGATGAAAATAAAATTATTAATGGTAAATCTATGAAAGATCATTTAAGATTTGCAACTGCATATTGGCATAGCTTTTGTGCAAATGGAAGTGATCCCTTTGGTAATGGAACAATTGAATTTCCTTTTGCTAATTCAGATCCAATGCAAAATGCAAAAAATAAAGCAGATGCAGCGTTTGAATTTTTTACAAAGTTAGGAACCCCTTATTATTGTTTTCACGATATTGATGTTGCACCAGAGGGAAATAGTGCAAGTGAATATGTAAAAAATTATACACAAATGTCAGATATATTATTAGAAAGACAGAAAGCTACAAATATGAAATTATTATGGAATACAGCTAATGTTTTTTCAAATCCAAGATATATGAATGGTGCTATTACAAACCCTGAGTTTGATATTTTAACAAGAGCTGCTTTACAAATAAAAACTTCTTTAGATGTAAATGTTAAATTAGGTGGCGAAAATTATGTTTTTTGGGGTGGTAGAGAAGGATATATGTATTTATTAAATACAGATATGAAAAGAGAAAGAGATCATTTAGGAAATTTTTATAATATTGTTAGAGATTATGCTAGAAGTATTGGTTTTAATGGTACTTTTTTAATTGAGCCAAAACCTATGGAACCTACAAAGCATCAATATGATTATGATGCACAAACTGCAATTGGATTTATTAAAGAGTTTGATCTTGAAAATGATTTTAAATGTAATATTGAAGCTAATCATGCAACATTAGCAGGACACACTTTTGCTCATGATTTACAAGTATGTGTTGATAATAATATGTTAGGTAGTGTTGATGCTAATCAAGGTGATAATCAAAATGGCTGGGATACTGATGAATTCCCAACTGATGTTTATGAAACAACAAGAGCTATGATGATAATTCAAAAAAATGGTGGATTACATTCTGGTGGTTTGAATTTTGACGCAAAAAGAAGGCGAAATAGTACTGATCTTGAAGATTTATTTTTAGCTCATATAGGTGGGATGGATAGTTTTGCTTTAGGCTTAGAAATTGCTGATAAAATTTCTAAAGATGGTAAGATAGATGATTTTATAAAAACTAGATACTCAACTTTCGATAGTGGTAATGGAAAAGCCTTTGAAGATGGAAAATTTGATTTATCTGAGCTTGCAAAATTAGGTGAAAAAGTCAAATGTAAAAAGATTTCAGGAAAACAAGAGTATTTGAAGAATTTAATTAATTCTTATATGTTTAAGTAATCTTTTTATTAATTTAAGAAATACTAATTCTTTTTAATAATTGATAATTTATTTTAAGCTAAAGTTGTTCTCATTAAACTTTAGCTTTATTATTATTTAATGTTTTAATTTAAAATAATTGTTGAATCTATTAGGGGTAATTTTAACAATATTTTATTGAAATCTTTTGTTTTTAAATCGCATAATGTTAATTCAAGTGTAAATAAAATGTGTTTTAGGTTTTTATTGCTCAAAATTATTATTGTTTAAAGAATTAAAAATTTATTTATAATATAGATATATATTACAATATCAGCTTTTTAAAGATTGATAAGCTAACTATTTGTTGCTAAAATTTTATTATTGATAGGGTACCTCGATATTAATATGATTACGAAGGATTAAAATAGTGAAAAGAGATTTTTTAAAACCTGGATATAATAAAATTGAAAAACAATTAGATAAAATAATTTTTTTAATTGTTATAATATCTGTTGTCATTTCTTTTTCTAT
>CAZPTG010000013.1:0-19292 GCA_964589355.1 uncultured Spirochaetaceae bacterium | reverse complement strand
TCAAACTTGAAAATTTTATATTTTTAATAAAGGACAAAATCGCTTGCGGTTGACAGCATATAATAAAAAAAATGTAAAATTTTTTCTTAAAAGGAAGTGATAATGTCCAACTAGATTGAAGTGTTTTTCTTTAAAGTAATAAAAAATTGTTTTATTTATATAAATAAATATTTATCTGTTTTGAATGGTTTTGGTTTAAATATAATTTTTTTGAACTTTTATTTCTTGACAGTTAATTTATTTGATTGTATTATGAACTCAATCGAACAAAAACGTTCAAAGGAAATATAATGTTACCTGTAGAAAGACAAAGATATATTCAAGAATTAGCAATGCAGAAAAAAAGTGTAAGTGTTAGTGGGCTTGCTAGTGAATTGGATGTAAGTGAATTGACAATTCGTCGTGATTTAGATGGTCTTTGTTCAAAAGGTGTTTTAGAGAGAACTCATGGGGGTGCAACTCTTAGAAGAAATCTAAATGTTGAACCTGATTATTTACAAAAAGCTTCAGAATGTTCAAAAGAAAAACAAGGCGTTGGTAAATTAGCTGCTTCATTATTAGAAGATGGTGATACTGTTTATGTAAATAGTGGTTCTACAACTTTAGAAGTTATAAAATCAATTTTAGAAAGAAATATAAATATAACTATTGTAACAAATAATATTGATGCAATGTGGCTTTGTAAAAGTGAAGGCAATGTAAAAATTATTTTTGTTGGAGGATATTATCGTCCTAAATCACACTCAGTTTCCGGTCGCCTAGCTTTTAATTTAATTGATCAAATTTATGCTAATAAAGCAATTATTGGTGTAGATGGATTTTCACCAATCGCTGGTTTAACAACTCCGGTATTAGAGGAAGCTGATACAACTAGAGCTATGATTGAACATAGTATAGGTGCAAAAATTGTAGTTGCTACAGAAAATAAAATTGGCGTTGTATCTAATTTTAAAACAGCTCCAATAGATAGAGTTGATATATTAGTAACAGATGAAAATGGTGGTAACTTATTAAAGAATACTGAAATAAGTAAACATATAAAAGTATTGATAGCGAAATCATAGGAGGATAGTTATGAAATTCGAAGAAACTTATGCAGATAAATACAAAGATTGTGCATGGATTGCTTTTGAAGATTTGGAAAAATTTATGAAAGAAGCATTAACTAATGCTGGAATTCCTGAAGCAGATGCTAAGACAATTGGTGATGTTTTAATTGAATCTGATAAAAGAGGTATTGATAGTCATGGTATTGGAAGACTAAAACCTATTTATATTGATAGAATTGATAAAGGTATCATGAATCCTATAACTGAAATTGAAGTTGTAAAAGATAAAGATGCTACTGCGGTTTTAGATGGTCATAATGGATTAGGTCATGTAGTTTCAACAAAAGCTATGGAAATGGCAATTGAAAAAGCAAAGAAATACGGTATTGGTATGGTAGCAGTAAGAAACTCAACACACTATGGTATTGCTGGTTATTACCCATTAATGGCTATTAAAGAAGATATGATTGGTATTACAGGGACAAATGCAAGACCTTCAATTGCTCCAACTAATGGGGTTGAAAATATGATGGGTACTAATCCATTAACTTTTGGTATTCCAACTGATGAGGAATTCCCTTTTGTATTAGATTGTGCAACTAGTGTATCACAACGTGGTAAAATTGAAGTATATGGTAGAGCAGATAAAGATTTGCCAGCTGGTTGGGTAATTGGTCGTGATGGTAAAACAAGAACTGATACAAAACAAGTATTAAAAGATTTAACAACTGGTAATGCAGCTTTAACTCCATTAGGAGGAATTGGTGAATTAACAGGTGGTTATAAAGGTTATGGTTATGCAGCAGTTGTAGAAATGTTATCTGCAGCTCTTCAAGATGGTTCATTTATGAAAGATTTAAATGGTTTTGATTCAGATCATAATCCAATTCCATATCCATTAGGTCATTTCTTTATTGCAATTAATCCTGAACATTTTATGGGTGCAAAAACTTTTAAAGCAATTTCAGGTACAATTTGTAAACAATTAAGAAATAGTCAACCTGCTCCTGGTGAAGATCAAATATTCACAGCTGGTGAAAAAGAATATATAGCTTATAATTATAGAAAAGAAAATGGTTGTCCTGTTCCTCCATCATTACAAAAAGTAATGGTTGAATTAAGAGATAGATGGAATATGGATTACAAATGGGATTTTGAAAATAAATAAAATTATTAAAAAAAAGGAAGAAAAATGGCAACTTTAAAAGAAAAAGCATTAGCTTATCATATGTTAAACAATGAACCAGGGAAGGTTAGTGTTGTTCCAACAAAACCTTGTATAACTTCAGATGATTTAGGTTTAGCTTATACCCCAGGTGTAGCTCAACCAGTTTTAGAAATTGATGAAAATCCAGAAGATGCTTATAAATATACTTCTAAAGGTAATTTAGTAGCAGTTATTTCAAATGGTACAGCTATTTTAGGTTTAGGTGATAGAGGTCCTTTAGCTTCTAAGCCTGTTATGGAAGGAAAAGGTGTATTATTTAAAAGATTTGCAGATATTGATGTTTTTGATATCGAAGTAGATGAAAAAGATCCAAAAAAATTGATCGAACTTGTAAAAAAATTAACACCTACTTTTGGTGGTGTTAACCTTGAAGATATTAAAGGACCTGAATGTTTTGAAATAGAGCAAGAGTTAATTAAACAATGTGATATTCCTATATTCCATGATGATCAACATGGAACAGCAATTATTGCAACTGCTGGTTTAATGAATGCATGTGAAATTGCTAATAAAAAATTAAGTGATATTAAAGTTGTTGTTAATGGTGCAGGTGCAGCAGGTGTTTCTTGTGCAAAAATGTTTATTGCAGCAGGTGTTTCTCCTGAAAATATGATTATGTGTGATAGCCGTGGTGTTATTTTTAAAGGTCGTACAGAAAGAATGACTAAAGAAAAAACAGAAATGGCTGTTGAAACTGATGCAAGAACTTTAGCAGAAGCTCTTGATGGAGCTGATGTATTTATGGGACTCTCTGTTGCAGATTGTGTTAGTTCTCAAATGCTATTATCAATGGCAAATGATCCTATTGTTTTTGCAATGAGTAATCCTAATCCTGAAATTGATTATCATCTAGCTATTAATACACGTGATGATTTAATTATGGCTACAGGTAGAAGTGATTATCCAAATCAAATTAATAATGTATTAGGTTTCCCTTTTATTTTCCGTGGTGCTCTTGATGTTAGAGCTTCTGAAATAACAGAATCAATGAAAATGGCAGCTGCAAAAGCTTTAGCAAAATTAGCTAAAGAACCTGTTGTAAAAGAAGTTGAAGCAGCATATGGTAGAAGCTTTAGTTTTGGAAGAGATTATATTGTACCAAAACCATTTGATCCAAGAGTTATAGAATATGAAGCTGTTGCTGTTGCAAAAGCTGCATGTGAAGCTGGAGTTGCAAGAAAACCAATTACAGATTGGCAAGAATATTCTAAATCACTTGTTGAGAGAATGAAAAAATATTGGGATTAATATTTGATTATTTAATTATTGACGGCTCTAGGAATTTTTTTTCTTAGAGCTTTTTATATGAGAATTTATTGATCTTAATTATTTATTTTTTTTTATTTTATTATTAATATTATTAAAGAGGTGGTGTTTATGAATAATTATGATAACGATTCACATCCATATGATGAAAATGATTGTGTGAAAGAAAAAAAAAGCGATGATGCTTCATCAATAATTTTTATTTTAGGTTTAATATCAGTTGTTAGTATGATAAGTGTATTTTCAGGATTTTATCCTTTAATTGGGCTTGTTTTGGCAATAATTGCTTTAATAAAAGGTAGTGCTATTAGGCATAAATCAAAAATAGCTTTTACAGGATGGATCTTATCTATAATAGGAGTTTGTTTATTTGCTATAAGGGTTATTTTAGTTATTGTATTTATTTTTCCCTGCTTTTGGCCATTAATGTAAAATATTAATTATATAAAAAAAGAGGGTAATATTTGATATAATCAAATTATTACCCTTGTTTTCTCTACAATAATTCTTCTTTTATTTTTTCTTTTACATCTATTAAAGTTTGATTATATTGATCATCAAGTTTTTTTAGATTTTCATCAAGAAGTTTCATGAAATCTTTATCTTGTTCTGCACTATAAGTAAAATCAGGACCATATTGCTGTTTTAGTTGCTCTTCTTTTTGTTTAAGGGCGGGGGCAAATTGTTCTTTCATTTGATTTACAAGTTCATTTTGATGGTTTAAATATTGTTTGAAAAATTCTCTTATTTGGTTAATTGTAGCAACTAATTGTTCGTTATCTGATTTTATCATTTGAATAATTTCTATTATTTTATCAATTGTAGTATTATACATCTGATCAGAGGGTAGAGATAAATTAATTAATATATTATTCGCAATACCTTCTCTAAGTGATTTTTTATCATCTTCTTTTTCATATTCACTTAAAAATTTTTCTTTTGTAAAATCTATATCGTTAATGTAGAGACCACAAATTTTTCTACCAAATTTTATTGATTTTTCTTTTGATATTTTATCTAAATCTACATTTAAATCTTCTGTTTTTTCTAAAGCTAATTCACAAGCGGATTTTATTCTAGCCATATATTACCTCGCTAAATATTTATTGTTTAAATTCCTTATAAACATAGGATAATATCAAAATTAGTAATTAACAAGTGCCTAAATATTATGTTAAATTTGTTTTATGACAAATTCAGTTGATTTTATTTATGCTTTTGATATTTTGGGTACAATTATTTTTGCTTTAACTGGTGCATTAAAAGCTGTAGAAAAAGATTTAGATTTTTTAGGTGTAATAGTATTTGCTACAACAGTTGGTTGTGGTGGAGGCATGATTAGAGATTCTTTAATTGGAGCAACTCCTGTTGCTGCACTTACTAATTATATTTATTTATTAGTTTGTGTAATTGTTGGAATTGTTATTTTTTTTATTGGTTCATTGATTCATAGTGAAAAAAAGTTTATTAAATATTTAGATGCTTTAGGTTTAGGAGTTTTTACATCAATAGGTTGTGCAAAAGGCGCTTTGTTTGATTGCTCAGCAATTGGTCAAGTTTTATGTGGTATTGTAAGCGCTAGTGGTGGAGGAGTTATAAGAGATGTAATGAGTAAAAGTATTCCAACAATATTAACAAATGATTTTTATGCAACAGCTTCTTTGCTAGGAGGACTTTTATATTTATATTTAGAGAGTACATCATTATCGATAGGATATTTATTTATAATTAGCACTATTTTTATTTTTTCTCTAAGAATAATAGCGATACAATTTTCAATAGAACTTCCTAAAAGCAGTTCATTATGGAAAAAGAAAAGGATGAAATTATGATTAACAATTTAAAACAATATTATATTGATTCATATAAAAAAGAAATAAATGCAACTATTTTAGATATTAAAGAAAATAAAATCTATTTAGATAAAACAATTTTTTATCCAGAAGGTGGTGGGCAACCTGGGGATATTGGTTTTATTAATAGCACTAAAGTTGTTGATACTCAAAAAGATAATGATAAGATATATCATTTAGTTGAGGATGTAAAAAAATTTAATATAGGTGATTATGTCTTATTAAAATTAGATTGGAATCATAGATATTATTATATGAAAATGCATAGTGCTCAGCATATTATTAGTGGTTTATTGTATAATAAATTTAATGTTAGAACTATTTCTACTCACCAAGGTGAATTAAATTTAACAATTGAAATCGATCAAAACCATTTTAGCCAAGAGGATTGTTATAAATTAGAAGATTTAGCAAATAAAGTTATTTTGGATAATAAAGATATATCTTATATTGAAACAACAAAAGAAAAAGCTGAATTATTTAATATGAGAAGAAGTATTAAAGTTGATAAAATGATAAGAATTGTTGATATTAATGGAATTGATCAAATAGCATGTGGTGGATTACATGTAAAAAACACAAAAGAAATAGAGAAAATAATGTATATTGGTTTTGAAAAAATTAGAAAACATTATAGGCTTATTTTTAGAATTGCTGATCAAGTATCAAAAACATATAGAGAGTATGATAGACTGATAAAACAACTTTGTACTTTACATAGTGCTACTTTGGATTCTTTATATGATTGTGATAAAGCTTTATTAGAAAAGAAAATAGAGTTAGAAAAAGATATTAAAAGTTTAAAAAAAGAAAATACAAATTATATTATTACAAAATTAATAAATTCTGATACTAAAAATATTATAGTTAAAGATATTAGTTCATATAATATTGATTTCAAAGATATTGATATTGATATTGATAAAGCAATATTTTTATATAAAAAAGAAAATGATTTATTAAAATGGTATATTTATTTGGGTAAATCTTTTGAAAACTATAGTATAAATGATATTAGAAAAGATGTTTTATCTCATATTGATGGAAAAGGCGGTGGTAAATTTCCAGTATTTCAAGGAAAAGGAAATTTTGAAAACATTGAAAAAAGTGTTGCATCTTTTATAGGTTATTTTGATGGACGAGAAGAATAAAAAACATAGATTTTTAAAAGAAGATGGTAGTATTGCTTGGAAAAAACTTGTTATTAGAACTTTAATAGCTTTTGTTTCAATTTTTTTAATATTTATTTTATATGATAAAATTATATCCTCAAATGTTAAGACAAGTGATGTTGCTCAAAGATTATATAATAGTTTAGGTTTTTTTGGGGTCTCTCTTTTTGTTTATCTTTGTGATACTTTTATAGTTCCTTTAACTCCAGATATTATGTTTCCTCTAGTATCTTCTAATTGGAATATTTTTGAAATCACTATATTCATGGGAGGTGCCTCATATTTAGGAGGTATTAGTGCCTATTGGCTAGGGCATTTGCTTTCTTTGATAAAAGTTGTAAATAGATATTCTAATAAGATAATGAAAGATCATAAAGTTTTTATACATAACAAAGGTGCTTGGGGTGTAGCCATATCTGGTTTGACCCCAATTCCCTTTTCTACAATCTGTTGGACAGCAGGTATATTAAAAGTTGAATTTAAAGATGTAGTTTTAGCCTGTCTTGTAAGATTTTTAAGAATGATACTTTATTATTATCTTTTTAAAGCAGGAGTAGAGATAGTAAACTTTTTATAATACCTTTAATGCTTCATCAATAACCATTTGGACTCTTAATGGGGCATCTCCAATATATTCATCAGCATTTAATAAATCATTAGCTTTATCTTTACTAACATATTTAAGTATTACTTTATCATTAATTAAGTTTTCTTTTAGAGTGTTCTCTTTGCCTTCTTGAACTTCTTTCCAAGCTTTTAAACTATGTTCTCTAATTAGTTCATGCATCTCTTGTCGATTTGCACCATTTCTCCCTAATTCCATTAGTAATCTTTCACTTGCAGCGAAAATACCATAAGATTTCATGTTTCTCTCAATAGCTGTTTTGTGGATATTCATATTACTAACTACTTTTATTGAAGTTATTAATACTTCATCAATTGCTAAAAATGAATTAGGTAACACTATTCTCCGATTTGCACTATCATCAAGTGTTCTCTCTAATAATGTTTGAGCACTATTTTGCCATAAAGTGTTTGCTTGAGAGCTAATAAAACGGCAAAGGCTATCAATTTTTTCACTGTTAATAGGATTCCTTTTGAATGGCATAGCAGAAGAGCCTACTTGGTTTTTTCCAAAAGGTTCAGACCATTCTCCAATAGGTGGAGATTGAAGTAATCTAAAATCAATAAAGAATTTGTATAATGTACAAGCTAAATTTGATAGAGCATTAACAACTCTTAAATCTTGTTTTCTTGTATAAACTTGTGTAGCTGCATTAAAAGCTTTTATTTTAAGTTTATTCATAACAATATCTTCCATTTCTTTAGGATTAAGATTTGTTCCTTTTAATAATTCACTATAGCTTGCTGCAGTGCCTACAGCACCTTTCATACCCTTTCCTTTAATATCCTTTTGTACAAGCTCTAATTCTTTAATATCATCAATTAAATCTTGAGCACTTTGTGCAATTCTATATCCTACAGTAGTAGGTTCTGCAGGTTGAATATGGGTGAAAGCCATACAAGGTAAGTTTTTGAATTCTTTCATTTTATCAACATAAAGAGATAATAATTCTTTGGATTTATTAATAACAATTTCTAAAGCTTCTTTTATTCTAATTGCATCCATATTATCAAGAATATCCATACTAGTTGCACCCATATGAATTATTGCTGCAGCATTTGGACATTGTTCTGCATATGTTTTAATTTCAGCCATTAAATCATGATGTATTTTGCTCTCAATTTCTGTAGCTCTTTCAATATCAATATCTGTTTTATGTGCTAATAATTCTTCAAGTTGTTTCTGAGTTACAAGATTAGCTTCCTTTTGTGCTGAAGCTAGCGCAATCCATATTTTTCTAAGTAGAATTCGTTTATGTTTTTCACTGTAGATTTCTCTCATTTTAGAGTTTGAATATCTCCAAGTAAAAGGGGATATGTAAGTGTCATGTGTAAATGATGTCATGAAAATACTCCATATTATTATCATCTAAAATAAAAAAAGGTTAAGCAAAAGCCTAACCCTTTAATTTTTATTATAAAATTATAATCTGATCTCTTTCTGGGCCAACTGATATAAATTTAATATTTGCCCCAACTAGTTTTCCAATTTCTGTGCAATAATCCTGAGCTTCTTTTGGTAAGTCTTCCCATTTTCTTGCATTCGAAGTATCACATTTCCAACCTTTATATTCTTTATAGATTGGTTTTGCAATTTCTTGTAAAGCTGTTTCAGGTAGGTAATTTATAACTTCACCATTTACCTCATAAGCTGTACATACTTTGATAGTATCAAAATGGTCTAATATATCTAGTTTTGTAATAGCAATATCTGTAAAACCATTAATCCAACAAGAATAATCTGCTGCTACTGCATCAAACCAACCACAACGACGAGGACGTCCTGTTGTAGCACCATATTCATGGCCATAATCTCTTAGCTTTTTACCATCTTCATCAAATAATTCACTCATGAAAGGTCCGCCACCAACAGATGTTGAATAAGCTTTTACAACACCGATAATTTCATCGATTCTATTAGGTGCAATACCAGCTCCACTACAAGTTCCACCAGCTGTTGGATTACTACTTGTTGTGTATGGATAAATACCCCAATCTAAATCTCTCATAATACCAAGTTGGCCTTCTAGTAAAATATTTTTATTTGATTCGTAAGCATCTCTAATTACAGGTACTGAGTCTATGATTTTATTCCCATATACTTCTTTCCACTTTCTACAAACGTCAAGCATTTCTTCAAGTGTAACTTCAGGTAATCCAAAATATGCTAATTCTCTATTTTTTCTAGGTAATAACATATTTAATCTTTTAGTAAGCCTATCTTCATCAAGAATATCTACAGCTCTAATACCACTTCTTGCAGCTTTGTCACTATAAGTTGGTCCAATACCTTTTTTAGTTGTTCCAATTTTCCAGGTTTTTGATTTTTTAGCTTCTTCTGCGCCATCTAATGCACAATGGAAAGGCATGATAAGATGAGCTCTTTTATCAATAAATAAATTATTGCCATCAACACCAGCTTCTCTAATTGAATCTAATTCAATTGTCATTGTATCAAAATTTACTACTGTTCCAGCTCCTACAATATTTGTAGTTTCTGGATTGAAGATACCTGATGGAATAATATGAAGTGCAAATTTACCTTTGTCATTAATTACTGTGTGACCTGCATTGTCTCCACCTTGGAAACGGATACATAAATCAGCTTTTGTTGCCAAATAATCAACTACACGACCTTTTCCTTCATCTCCCCATTGGGCTCCTACAATAGCACTAATACTCATCGCATACTCCTTAGGCTTTATTTAATATCATAGCCTTTTCTTTTTCACTGTGGTCTTCAATATCATCAGCATCCCATGGATACTTAATCCACATATCGTCAATTTCTAGAGCAGGATAATATCTTTTTATCTCTACTGGGAAATCAACATCTTTTTCTTTTTTCTTGTTATGAAGAACTAAAACTGCTATTTCTTCTGGATCATATTTTAATAATTCTCTTACGCAATAGCCTAAAGTTGCTCTTGTATCATCAACTTCATCAATTAATAATACTTTTTTGCCCTTTAGTTGTTCTTGAACTTCGTCAATCCATTGAATTTTGGTTGGGTGGGTTCTGTGTTTATTATCGACACCATAATATGATATACCTACAGCATATATTGGGCGGTTAATAAATGTTTTAATAATTCTTGCAGGTATAAAACCTCCAGATCCGATTGCAACAATAACATCAGGATCAAAATCACTTTTAATAATTTTTTGAGATAAATCCTTAATTAATTTGTGAACTGTGTTGTAGCTAACATAAAATTTTTCGTTTTTCATTAATGAAGTTTCCAATTTTATTAATATATTTTAATTTAAAAATTAATTCTTATTCTTGAGGATACATTTCAGCAATATAAGGGAGAGTTCTATATCTCTCATTATAATCTAGTCCATATCCTACAACCCAAACATCTGGTATAGTAAAACCTTGATAATCTATTTCAACAGATACAGTATGTCTATCAGGTTT
Source organism: uncultured Spirochaetaceae bacterium (assembly GCA_964589355.1). Classification (GTDB taxonomy): domain Bacteria; phylum Spirochaetota; class Spirochaetia; order Sphaerochaetales; family Sphaerochaetaceae; genus Pleomorphochaeta. The sequence continues at coordinate 8,676 of CAZPTG010000013.1, read as the reverse complement.
ATCTAATAAAACTAAAGTTTTTACACTAGCTGGATTTCTGGCTTTAAAGTTTCGAATTAGATAATCAAGTGTATATCCTGAATCTAGAATATCTTCAATAATTAAAACATGTTTGTCTTCCATGTTTTCTCTTGTATCCATTACTAATCTTACATTACCACTAGTCCTATCTCCTGAATATGAAGATAATGCAATAAAATCTACTACATGTGGTATGGTTAATTTTCTGCAAAGATCAGCAGTCAAAATAAAAGAGCCCTTTAATACCCCAACGAGTATAAGGCGCCCTTCAATGTTAGCATATGCCTCATTGATTTGATGTGCTAATTCATCAACTCTACGAGAAATAGAGTCAGCATCTATTAAAACTCTAGCTAAGTCTTTTGTTAAAGCAGGTATTGCTAGTGAAGATTCCATAAACCCTCCAAATTTGATTATACCTATTTGTACAAGAAATAATAATATTAGTCAATTAAATGTAGGTTAGCCCAGAATGTAAAATAACAATTTGTTAATATTTTTACATTCTTTTTATACAAATATGAAATATTGATGAAAAATAAGTTTTTTTGATTATTTTATTTATATTTTGTTTAATAAAAATATTTTATTTGATAAACTAGAAATAGTTTAATTCGTTATTAAATAAATAATTATTTAATTTAGGATTAAATTATATTTATAAAATAAATATCATCATATATGTTTTTGGAGGATTTATGAAAGCATTTAAAGCTTATGATATTCGTGGTGTGTTTAGTGAAGATTTAACTCTTGATATAGCATACAAAGTTGGTTATTTTTTGCCTAGATTGTTAGATGCAAAAAATATTTTAGTAGGTAGAGATATGAGAGTTTCATCTCCTTCTATGTTTGACTCTTTGACAAAAGGTATTTGTGATGCAGGCTGTGATGTTATTGACATCTCTCTCTCTTCAACTCCTATGGTTTATTTTGCAACTGTATTTTTTGATGTAGATGGTTCAATACAAATAACAGCATCTCATAATCCTGCAAAATATAATGGATTAAAAATTAGTAGGGAAAAGGCAATCCCTGTGGGTGGAGAAACTGGTTTAAAGACTTTAGAAAAATGGTGTGAAAATGAAGAAGTTGTACTAAGTGATAAAAAAGGTTCAATAAAACAATTTGATGCCAAAACACCTTATATTGATTTTTTAAGCAAGTATAAAGAAGATTATTCTAAATTAAAGATTGCTGTTGATTGTTCAAATGGAATGGCAAGTTTATTAATAAAAGATATTTTAGGTGACGATGTAATTTATATAAATGACACATTAGATGGAACTTTTCCAAATCATGAGCCAAACCCATTAGATCCTACTAATTGCAAACAATTACAAGATGTTGTTATAAGAGAAAAATGTGATCTTGGTATAATTTTTGATGGTGATGCTGATAGAGTTATGTTTATAGATGAAAAAGGTGGATATATTCCAGCTGATCATTTGATGGGTATTTTAGGTGAGAAAATGCTTGAAATGGAAGGAGAGAGAATAGCTGTAGTAGATATTCGAACTTCAAAATCCACTACAGAATTTTTAGAACAATTAGGTTATAAAGTAATTATGTGGAAAGTTGGCCATGTTCATGCAAAAGCAAAGCTAAGAGAAACTAAAGCTGTATTTGGTGGAGAGTTAGCAGGTCACTATTATTTTAGAGAATTTAATAATTGTGATAGCGGACTTTTTGCAATGATTATGGTTTTAAATATTATTAAAGAAAAAAGTGAGAAATCAATTACTTTTTCTTCTTTAATAGATAATATTGTAAAATATGAAGCTAGTGGAGAAATTAATTTTAAAGTTGAAAATAAAGATGAAGTTATTGATATTTTAAAAGACAAATATTCAAAAGATGCAAATAGAGTCTTAGATACTGATGGCTATAGGATTGAATATCCATCTTGGTGGTTTGGTGTTAGAAAAAGTAATACAGAACCTTATTTAAGACTAGTAGTTGAAGCAAGTACTAAGGATGAATTAAAAAATAAAATAAATCAAATCACTCTAATTATTAGTGAAAATGCAAAATAATATATATTAATTTTTGTATTATAAGGAGATGTTGCAAAAGCCTTTTTAAGCTCTTAGTAACATCTTCTTTTTTTTAATTGAATATATTATAGAAACTATTATTATTATCATCGAATTTATTGTATAAAAAAAATGCAATTAAAAAATACATGATATATTTTTTAATTGCAGATTATACATATGATATTTATTTAAAGTTTTTTGAATCTTTTACATAATCACAAATTCTTCTTTTAACTCTTGCTTCGTTTAACTGATACCCAAGCTTAAATGTCTTAGCTTCATTAAATCTATTTTGAGTTAAAATGGCAGATAATTGAGCTTCTAAAGAAGTTCTTCTTGTTATAGCAGCATTTAAGCCATCTTCTAGTGAAACAGCTCTTTTTTCTTCATTAATTACATCCTCTTTGGTAACTGAATCCATACTATTATATTCTTCAAGATCATAAATATTTTCATTTTCATATCTAAAACAAGGTTGTTTTTTATTAGAATTAATAATATTTGGCATTGATGATAATTTAATACTAATTGTTTCAATTTTTTTAGGTTTAACTTCTAAGTTGAAAGAATTATTATCTATAGCTAATGTTTCTTTTTCATTTTCTAAGAAATTAACTCTTTTTGCTTTTGATATATTAAAATTTAAACTAAATTTAGCATTTTCAACTTTATTACTACAATTATATACTCGTAAAATTATATTATTGGATTCATCACTTTTCTTTAGTGATGTTACTCTTATATTATTATTTTCACTATCTACATTAATAAATGAAGAAGAAGGAGGTAGTATTGATTTATGCTTATTAGTACTTAGAATTAATAATTCATTATTATAATCATCAGCTTTTCTAATAGATTCAGCGTCCTCATAATTTCCTAGGTGAGGATAAATTGCATATTCAAATTCCATTGTTCTAATACATTGAGCCCCTGGTGTAAATATTTCAGGTCCAGCATCTCCAATTCTTGTATTTATATCTTTTGCAACCCAACCACAACCTCTAAATAGAGTTAATGAAATAGCATTTCTTTCTTTTATAATAGTATACTCAGGAAGTCCTTTAGAAAGAATAGATAATCCTTTTTCACCATCATATAAATCAACCATTTCTTGAGTTAAGAAAATTGTATTAGGTTTTGCTTCTCTTGCTCCAACAATTACTTTTCTAACATTTTCAGGAATCATATCTTCATCATAGTCGTCAATATGAATTGGATTTTCAACAACATCAAAGGCAGTTGCAGAATATGAAATATCAGTTTGTAAATCTGTTGGGAAAATTGCTTTAACAATATGATCCTTTGCTGTATTTTTTATAACAGTTTTAACCTTTATTACATCACTATTTGTTTCAACACTTAAAATTGATCTAATCGGCATAGTAATTGTTTTTGCGCTTCTTGTTTTTCTATCATTTGTCAGTTCGCAAGAGATTGTCATATCAATATCAATTGCAATTTCTACTTTTTGTTTTGATTCTTTTAGTATTGAAATTTTAGCTTTTGCATCTCTGCTATCAAATATAGTATCACAATCAGGGTATGAATAATTATATTCATCTCCTGCATCACCACTATCAATAAAGTAACCTAAATTTTTATATAATGTATCACTTTTTTTGTGATAAATATTATATGTTCCATTATCGTTTAAACTTACCTCAATTAAAGAATTATTAATTTTATTATCATCAATCATTACTGGATCAGTTATTTCATTTTGATTTATTATTTTATAACCAAAAGATGGAATATTTTTTACAAAATAATCTTGATTATTGATATTAATTACAGCATCCCTATTATATGATGTTGAATTAAAAGCTATAAATACATCATCATCTTTTTGCTTTGATGTATCTATTAAAGATGCAAGATAAGAGAGAGAATTATCGATTTGTTTATCTACTAAGAAATGAAAATCTCTAAATCTTTCTTCCATATCAGAGTGAACATCATCAATGCTACAAGAGCAAATACTATCGTGGGGATGATTTGTTAATAATAATTGCCAAGCATTTTCAAATAGTGTTGATGGATAATTATCGCCTAAGATCCAATTTATAGTAGATAAAGGTTCACTGTGAAGAGTAATTGCTTTTTGAGCTTTGTCATTTTGAAGTTTTAAATACATTCTTGCAGACATTACCCCTGGGAAAACAGATATAAATCTACCACTATATAAAGCTCCTTTAAGTGTTATTAAATTAGGTTTTTCAGCTAATACACTTTCTAGGTATTTAGTAGGATTGCTTTGGATAATTTCTATGGATTCACTATCCATTTTACCCTCTTTAATATAAGGTTGAATGTCATCGGGGACCATCTCTTGGTCATAGCCATTCATTAAAAGCACATTTTTGGTAGTCATAAAATCTTTTAATTTTTCAATTTCACCATCTATTCGCTCTTTCATGATATCATTATATTGTGCAAGTCTCATAACATTTCTATATGAATTTAATAAATATACACTAGAAAGCGTTGTTTTATCAGGAGATTCCCATAAGAATTCTGATTGAACATTGTTTGGATCCATCTCAACCCCTCTCCAAACAAAAAGTCCTTTTATCTCAGCTTCTTTATGAATTTGGGCAGTTTGTGAGATTTGGCCAAAGTTATCTAATAACCATCCTATTTGCATAACAGGGCCATATTCTTTAGCTTTTTTTATTCCTATAGTTAAGTTTCTAATTAATGATTCACCACTTACAAGTTGCCAATCTGGCTGTAGATAATATGGACCTATATGTAATCTGCCTTGTTCAACATATTTTTTTATTTTTTGTTTGTATTTATATACTGATTTACCTTGTTTTTTTAATGTTTCAAAATAATCATCTAATAAAAGCATTTGTCCATCTAGTACAAATTGATAATCTTTTTCTTTCTCAAACATTTCAAAAAGGCGCTGAAAAAATATAATAGACCATTGTGCTGTGTATTTACTGTTTAAATACCATTCTCTATCCCAGTGTGTATGAGATATTATTTGTGCTTTCCATTTCATTTAATTTTATCCTTTTACAGCCCCTGCTGTTAAAGCAGAAACTATATATCGTTGTAGTATGATAAATACTATTATTGTAGGGATGATACCAATTACACAGGCAGCTGCAAGTAATTGAGTGCTTATTGTATCTGAAGAAGATTGTAAATTAACAAGTCCAACAGATATTGGGAACATTCTTGAATCACTTATCATAATAAATGGTACAATGAATTGAGACCAACTAGTAACAAATACAATAACAATAACAGATACAAAACCTGGGATAATCAAAGGCATTAATATTTCTGTTAAAACTTTCCATCTACTACAACCATCTATTGTTCCAGCTTCATCTATTGAAATTGGAATTGTGTCAAAATAACCTTTTAAAGTCCAAGTTGCAAAAGGAAGTGCTATTGCAATATATATAAGTGTTAAAGTTGTCCAATTATTTAATAAATTAAGTTTTGAAAAATATCTATAAAGTGGAATAGAGATTATTAATGGTGATATCATTTGGAATATTAGAACAAGGAATTGAATTACTTTTGATCCTTTGAACTTAATTCTTGAAAAACCATATCCTGCAGGTATTGTTACAATAGCAATACCAATAATTGTTCCAACTACAATTCTTATTGAATTGAATAGGTATGTTATAATATCAGCTTGCCAAAGTGCTTGTCTGTAATTTTCAAAAGAAAACGTCTCTGGAAATAGTTTAGGAGGGACATAAAACAATTCATCAACAGTTTTAAATGAAAGAGATAAAACCCAAAGTAACGGTCCTAAGAAAAACATTGTTATAAGTACAAATGATATTATTATTCCAATTTTTGCACCTTTTTGATTACTTTTTTTCATAATTTTCTCCTAATCCTCTTCTCTTTTTCTTAGAATATTAAAATAAATAACTGCCATAATTGAATTAATTAACAAAAGTAAAGTGGCATAAGCACTACCTTTTGATATGCTATAATTATTAAAAATTGCTTTATAAGATGTCATTGCTAATACTTCAGTTGCCCTTCCTGGACCTCCACCAGTTAATGACCAAACCATATCGAATGTATTAAATGTCATAATGGTGTTTAAGATAATATTGGTAGAAATAACAGGGAAAATATCTGGTAAAATAATTTTGGATAACCTTTGCCAAGCGTTAGCACCATCAATATTACTAGCTTCAATTTGTGCTTTTCCAACTGTCTTTAATCCAGCATAAGATAAAATCATTGATTGAGCACTACCTCTCCAAATATTAGCAACAATAACACTTACTAAAGCATTTTTGGGATCTGTTAAAAATTTAATATTTTCAATGTTAAGACTTTTAAAGAGATTAATTAAAATACCGGTTCCTGTTTCACTGTAAATAAATCCCCAAACAACACCGACAATAACACCTGGGATTGCCCAAGAAAGAAGGGATGAGATTCTAACAAAAATAGAACCGCGTTTGAATAATAAAGATTCTCCTTTATCAACAGCTAGAGCAATAGCCAATCCTAACAATGTTTGAAATAATACGCTAAAAAATACAAATATAATTGTAATCCAAAGTGTATAATATGTTGATGGGTTTGAAAGAATTGATTTGTAAGTTCTAAGTGTAAATGAATAATTAGGACTAGTAATTTTAGCATTTGTAAAGCCATAAATTATAACTTGCATTGTAGGATATACAAACATAAACGCTAAAATAATAAATAATGGTAATAACCAAGGTATAGGTGTATCACTAAATTTTTTATGTTTTAATAAAGTGTTAGTACTAGGCATTTTCATTTTCTCCTAATATAAAAGACTATAGGAAAATGTTTCATTTCCTATAGTTTGAATTTATGAATTAATAATTTTTTACGTTATTAATAAGTGATTTTAAAGCTTCTTCAGGTGTTTTACTACCAGTAATTATTTCACCAATGGCCACTTGTGTTTCGCTTGAAATAATACTATATAATTCAACAGCGGGTCTTGTTGAAGCTTGATTTAACATAACAAGAGTATCTTGTAGATATGGATCTGCTTTGATATATTCAAATTTATCGTATTGAGATTTTCTTGTAGGTAGGTATCCACCAACTCTTGTCCATGATTCTTGTGCTTCATCAGAGGAATAAAGAGCAATAGCTAAGCTTGCAGCTAGTTCTTTTTTAAGTGGATCTTTTGTAAATACAATATTTGTCCAACCACCGGCAGAAGATGTACTCTCTTCATTTTCATTCATTGTTGGTAGAGGAGCAAAACCCCATTTTGAATTAAATTCATCTATTGTAATTAAATCTCTAAGTTGATTGATTGCCCAGTTACCACCAATAAACATTGCAACAGATCCAGCTTGAACATCACCATACATATCTGATTCTTTTTTATAGTTTATAACATTAGTCTTTGTTACTCCTTCATCAATAGTTCTTTCAAAGAATTGTAAGAATTTAAGCATTGCATCTTTATTAGAGCCTTCATCAAATGCTATATCTCCATTTTCATCAACTAATGATGCACCTTGAGACCAATATAAACCCCAAAGATTGTTAACACTCGCTTCGTCTCTACCGCCACAATATACTAAGCCTGTCATATTAGGATTTGAGTTTTGAACATCTTTAGCTATACTAATCATTTCATTAACATTTGTAGGAGGTGTATCAATCAAATCTTTTCTATAATAAAGACCTCTAACATCAGTTGTGTACCATAAAGCTAAGAGATCATCCCCGTCCATTACTGTATTTTGAATGTATGGGAAAAAGTCATCACTATTAATATTTGCATCTTCAATATATTCATTTAATGGTTGTGCATATTGTTTAAATAAAGGCATCATAAATGAATCAACGGCACATAAATCTGGTGCCCCACCTTCTGTTACTGTAACTCTTAGTTTAGTCATATTATCGCTAACATTAGAAGTTGTTCCAACAGGTACAATTTTTACATTAGGGTGATTTTTAACCCAAGCTGTTGCTTTTGAATAAATATCATCTACACGAGCTTGTTGTGTGCTTAGCATAGAATGAGGTGGACAAGGTTGCCAAGTTAACTCTATTTGGGCATCTTCATAACCAATTAGCTGCGGGGTTACAATTAATTCCCCACTAGGTTGTTTTGATACATCTTCCATTGTAAAAGAGCCTTTTTCTTCTTTTTCACCACCTGCAAATAATAAACTTGTAGATAGTCCAATTATTGTTATTAATAAAATAGTAGAAATTTTTTTCATTTTTATCCTCCAAAATGATTTTATAATATTAGTATTGCATGGTGAAATGTAAGTGTCAATAAAAAGTTAACTATTTTGATAAATACAGTAATAGTTAACTTTTTAAACAAAAGTAAGTAAACATTTATAAAGTGTTTGTTTTGATAACTATTTATTTTTAGTTAATTATATTTAAAAAATTATAAAATTGTAGTATTATTAGTAATAAATAGTTAAAGAAGGTTAGGATATATGTCAAATGCAAGTAATAATTTAATTAGTTTAGAAATAGTTAATAAAATTAAAAAGAAGATATTTTCAGGAGATTTTAAAAGAAATGAGAGGTTAGTTGAAACTTCAATAGCTATTGAAAATAATGTAAATAAAATTCATGTTCATAAAGCTTTTCAGCAATT
>CAZPTG010000012.1:0-19371 GCA_964589355.1 uncultured Spirochaetaceae bacterium | reverse complement strand
CTGATGTAGTTGAATCACAAAGTGCATTTGGAGGGCCTTCCTCAACAATAAAATCTCACCATAATGTAGGTGGTTTACCTGAAGATTTAAAATGGGATTTATTAGAACCACTTAGATCTTTATTTAAAGATGAAGTTAGAGAATTAGGTAGAGAATTAGGCCTTCCTGAGAATATGGTTAATAGACATCCTTTCCCAGGACCTGGACTTGGGGTAAGATGTGTAGGTGAAGTTACAAAAGAGAGATTAGATACACTTAGAGAGGTTGATGCAATCTTTATCGAAGAGATTAAAAAAGCAAATCTTTATAGTGAAATTTGGCAAGCATTAGCATGTCTTCTTCCTGTAAAAAGTGTTGGGGTTCAAGGCGATGAGAGAACATATAGAGAAGTTTGCTCTCTTAGAGCAGTTACTAGTGAAGATGCCATGACTGCAGATTGGTATAGAATGCCACCTGAGGTATTACAAAGGGCGTCTTCTAGAATCTGTAATGAAGTAGCAGGTGTTAATAGAGTCCTTTATGATATAACAAGTAAACCTCCAGGAACGATTGAGTGGGAATAAAAAATCAATTTATAAAAAGTTGAAATATATGAGTTATATATTAATTAAAAAATAATTAAGATTTAGATAATAGGGGTGCTCTTTTAGGGTACTCTTTTTTCTTTATACGTTAGAAATTGAAAAAACAGTATTAATTAATGTATTATTGTAAATTCTATTGAATATATAAATATTTATTATTAAAGTAATATTTATTGAAATAAATAGGAATTATTATGTCTAAAATAAAGCACTCAAAAAATATAGGTATTAAAGGTTCTTTTATATCTGATATCAATGTAATGCCATTTCTTTTATCAGTTTTGTTTTTTGGTATTACAAATAGTATAGCAAGGGCAGTTATGAATAATTATCTTGCCGATATTGTTAAGATTTCGAAAGTTGAATTGGGTTTTGTAGAATTTTTTAGAGAACTTCCAGGTTTGTTTTTAATATATATACTAGCTTATTTATATAAAAAAAGTGATAAAAGGAATTATCAAATTGCAATAATCATTTCAATGTGTGGTTTTTTAGGTATTGCATTATCAAAACCTATTCTTTGGATTGTTATTTTCTTTTTTGTAATGAATAGTTTAGGTGAACATATTAGTATGCAAGTTAGACAAAGTTTAGCAGTTGAAATGTCTAAACCTAATATGAATGGTAATTCGTTAGGAATAATGAGAGGATTTAGATCTATAGGACGAATTCTTGGTTTTGTGATTGTTCCTTTAATTTTTTATATAATGTCAAAATTTGGTTATGGAAAAAATGATTTAAATAGTTATAAAGTGATATATTTTGTTGCAATGATAATTGCATTTATAGCATATATTTATACATCAAAAATTTCTGAAATTCAATCAGAAGAAAAAACAGGTCCTAAAATATATTTTCATAAAAAATATAATAAGTATTATATTCTATCTTTTTTTTATGGTTCTAGAAAACAAATATTTATAACTTTTGCTCCCTTTGTATTAGTGCTAAATTATGATGCTAGTGCCTCATATATATCTATGCTTTTTGGAATAACAGCAGGGTTATCAATATTATTTTCGCCAATTATAGGTAAATTAATTGATAAAGTTGGATACAAGAAAGTAATGATAGGAGATACATTAATTTTAATATTAGTTTGTTTTTTCTATGGTTTTTCACATAGATTATTTGCTCCTAATGTAGCTTTTTTTGTAGTTAGTTTGAATTATGTATTAGATTCTATTCTTTCATTATGCAGTATGGCTTCTTTAGTATATTGTAGAGATTTATCGGCAAATCAAGAAGAATTTGGTAAAACAATAACAACTGGGATTTCATTTAATCATTTGATAAGCATAATAATTGCTCTTTTAGGTGGTTTAATTTGGCAATTAGCAGGAATTGAAATATTATTTACAATTTCAGCTGTATTAGGTTTATTAAATAGTATTTTTGCAACAACAATTAAGGAAGTGAAAAAAAATAATTAGATATATATGATGATAATAGCTTCAAATAGCTAATTCTTTCTTTTTTTATTTTATTGAATTAAGACCTATTCAAGATCTCTCTATTGTTTGTCCTTATTTATTAGATAAAACTCTTTAAATTCTTTTTATACAATGCTTCATACAAAAAATAAAATTGTTATCGATTGTGAAACATGTTAAATAACAGATAAATTTATAGAAAAATTAAAATATTTTATAATGTCTAATTCTAGATATATCCTTTTATAGATTGACATCTATAATATTTTATATTTAAGATAAATAAAGTATAAAATATATGAGGAGATAATATGGAATTTTTTGAAGTAATTGATAAGCGTTATTCATACAGAGGTGAATTTACTAATGATAAATTATCTAAACTAGAGATTGATAAAATATTAAATGCAGCTCTTGCTGCTCCTAGAGCTATGAATGTTCAATCAACTTCTTATGTTGCTGTTGAAGATGAAAAGTTAATAAATCAAATAGGTAAATTAATAAATAGAAATGGAACAAGAACGGCTCCTTTTATTTTAGTAATGCTAAGTGAAGATAAAAGTGATAAAACAAATTTCAATTTTGAAGTAGAAAATTATAGTGCTGCCTGTGAAAATATTTTATTAGCTATAACAGCTTTAGGTTATGCAACAGTTTGGACTGATGGAATATTAAGAAATAAAGAACTAAATGATGGAGTTAGGAAAATATTAAATATACCAAGAGATAAAAAGATAAAAGCTGTTTTACCTATTGGAAAGCCTGTAACAGATGGAAAACCTAAAGAAAAATCAAAAATTGAAGAAGCGGTAGTCTTTAACAGATTTAATTAGTCTTTTTTTATTAATTTATATTTATTATTATTTTGAGATGAAACATAAAAAAACACATTTACCAGTTTTCGGGATTGGTCCAATTTTTATTATTATATTGTTATTTATAACTATTGTTAGCTTATTAGTTAATGAGTTAGGCTATTTAAATTTATTCAATATTGATAAATATATAAGTATATTTGAAACAATAGGTTTTATTTTTATTATTGAAGGAATAACTATTTGGGCTTTAGCTGTTTTAGTTTGTAGAATTGATTCAAACATTAAAAAAAATAAGTTAGTAACAAATGGAATCTATAGATATACTCGGAACCCCATTTATTCTGCTTTTATTTTTGTATTTAGTGGGCTAATGATTATAAATCATAATTTTATACTATTAATATTTCCATTTATTTATTGGGTAGCATTAACTATAATTATGAAAATGACTGAAGAAAAATGGTTAATAAAAAAATATGGTCAAGAATATGAAGAATATGCAAAAAGAACGAATAGATGTATACCTTTTTTTCCTAAAAAGGGGAAATAAATAAAGTTTTGTAAATTTTTGAAGATATTTGAGACACTTGAAGTAAATAGAAAAGACTATTTTATTAATAAGAATATATAACGTTTAAAATTAATCAGGCATTTTTGTTTGAAATTAAAACTAAAAATATATTAACTGGTATTAACTTATTTTTTTATATTTATATATATGGTTGAAAAAAAAATTTATTTAAGTATACTAACTTGTATGTTAAATCTAACTACTTTTAAATTAACAAATATTCATAAGAGAGTAATAACAACATTTGTAATGATGTTATTAGTAATGGATACAATTTTTTCTATAACAACAGCTCCATCTCTTTATGATAGAGATTCTTTTGTAGTAACTTCTCTAAACTTTTTAGCTAGGAGATCTAAGTTAATTGGAATTTACGATAGCTTTCCTACAACTAGTTCTAGTGTTTTCTATACATTAAAACAAATTGATATAAATGAATTAAATAATATTGAAAAACTTTTATATAATAGAGTATTGGATGAGCTAAATAAAAATGCAAATTTTATAAATAAGGATGATTTTTCTGCAAACATTATTGTTCCATTAAAAATGGATTATTCGTCTTATTTCACATCAGATAATACTTTTTTATATAGATATGAATTAGATCAACAATATAAGGATGTTGATCCATGGTTTGATTTGAGATCTCAATTATACTATGGAGATAATATTTTTGGATATACTCAATTTGCTGCTAAAGATAGACTTGATTATAAACTATCAGATAATGCAAAAAAACATAATTATAACCTTGATTCATTTAATAATATGTTATTAAAAGGTAGTGGTTTTGAAATTTATCAACCTTATAAACTTGGTTTATCTTTTGGAGATAATAATTATAATTTCCAACTTGGTAGAAATAGATTGTCGATGGGATCTGGTATTAGTGGGAATTTTTTTATAGGAGATAATTTTACAAAGCAAGATTATGCATCATTTTCACTTTTTTCATCAGTATTAAATTATACTTTATCTGTAAGTGAATTTGATCAACAAAGTAGTTCTCTGGATTTTGAGGATGTTTCCTTTAATGGAAAAAACCAATACAGAGTTATTAATAGGATGAGATTTGAAATATTTAAAAATTTATCACTTTCTGTATATCAAGGAGCAATATTCCAAGTAGAAAATTTAAATTTGAGGATGATAACTCCTTTTATGATTTTACATAATTATTTTAATTTTTCAGATAATACAGAAATTGTTGATAATGATGAAGCTAATAATATTTTAGGGTTTCAAACTAAATGGGTAATTAATAATGGAAATGAAGTAAATTTAATTTTGAGTTTTGATCAAATACAAGTATTAGAATCAGATGATGTATTTCCACAAGCTTATGGTTTTTTGATTAATTTTATAAATTCAACACCTCTTATAAATGGAATGTTAAATAAAAGCTTAGAATTAGTTTATACATCTCCTTATCTGTATCTTAATGAAAAGTATGATGAAAACGTTTTTAATTATAACTATGATCATATTTATGGAAATAATTATGGAGAGTTTGATGAAATTGGATATAGTGGATATTACTATGGTCCTAATACTATTATCCTTGAATATTCAATTATTTATACTGATTTAAATTTATGGGAAATTGGTTCTGCTTTAAAATTGAGAATCCATGGAACAAAATCAATTGCTTTTAATTCTATTTATGAAGATACAATAACTGATACTATAGATCGCTCTTTTATTGTGGGACCTTTGGAATCTATAATAAGTTTTACAACAAAAGGTTATATAAATTTAAATGATTATTTAAAGATAGATGCCAATATAAGTTGCAATACAATTTTTAATCATTATCACGATTCTAATTCACCTATCTTTTTTAATACTCAAGCAAAAATTGGTGCAACTATTAATATAATTTAATTTATATATAGATTATATATTAAAATTGTATAATAAAAATATAAATATATTTGATTTAGCTAATTATATTTAAGTTATAATTAGCTAGTTTTGATTTCAATAATTATAATAGAATTACTAATTGCATTATATTGATTTTCTATCTTTAAATCCATTTGATTTAAAATAGTAATAATACCACCTTTTTTTATATAATCTTTAAATCCTTTATAATGTGATCCCCCTGCAATTTTTTCTATAATATTAGAACCAAACCCAGAGAAGTTTTTTGGAAGAGGAGCATTATAATCTGCAATTATCAAATGATTTGATATTCTTTTCATTTCATTAATAATTTGAATACGTAATTCATTTTCAAGCTCATGTAGTGCTAATGTTATTATTGCAAAATCAAATTCTTTATCAGATATAAAATTCAAATTACTTCCATCAGCTGTATGATATTTTATATTATTAAGATTTAGGCTATTAGCTTTTTTTGTAGCACAAGATGTCATTACGTCATTAATATCAATACCTACAACTCGATTTGCTGTTTGGGAGAGAATAATAGATTGAGCACCTGTTCCTGAACCAATTTCAATGATATTGCTTTTCTCCGGAATTAGAGACGCAATTTCTTTCCTTAATTTCTTTAGTAAAGGATCAATTAAAATTTTATAGAATTTACAAGCTAAAAACATTGTTTCTTTCCTTATAATAATACTAACAGTTAATGAGCCTAAGTCAATATTTTTTATTAAATAGCAACTTCAAATTGGCTATTATATAGTTCGCTATAAAAGCCTTTTTTATTTAATAATTCTTGATGCTTTCCACTTTCTATAATATCTCCATCTTTCATTACTAATATTAAATCAGCATTTTTTATGGTTGAAAGACGATGAGCTATAACAAAAGAAGTACGGCCAATTGTTAATTTATCCATTGCTTCTTGCACATGCTTTTCTGTTCTAGTATCAACGGAGCTTGTTGCTTCATCAAGTATTAGTAATGGAGCATTTTGTATCATAGCACGAGCAATAGTTATTAATTGCTTTTGTCCTGCAGAAAGATTTGCTTTATCATTTAATAAAGTATTATAACCTTTTGGTAGTGTTTTTATGAAGTGATGCAATCCTACTAAATCACAAGCTTTTTCAACTTCTTCATCTTTAATATTTTTTTTGCTATAAATTATGTTTTCTTTAATAGTTCCTTCAATTAACCAAGTATCTTGTAATACCATACAAAATTGGTCATGAACACTTTCTCTTTTTACATGATTTGTTGGAATATTATCTATTAATATTTCCCCATTATCAATTTCATAGAAACGCATTAATAAATTAACCATTGTTGTTTTTCCAGCACCTGTTGGTCCAACAATCGCAACTTTTTGACCAGGTTTAATTTTAGCAGAGAAATTTTTGATAATTGGTTTGTTTTTGTCATAACCAAAATGAACATTTTTAAATTCAACTTCTCCTTTAATGTTTTTATATTCAATTAATTTTTCACTTTCATCAATTAATTCTTTTTCATCAAAGAATTCAAATACTCTTTCACTTGCAGCTGCTGTTCTTTGTAGTTGTTGCATAGCTTGAGCAACTTGAGATAAGGGTTGTGTAAAAAGTCTAATATATAGTATGAAAGCAACAATAACACCAAAAGATATTGTATTGTTCATCGCAAGTATCGCACCAACAATACAAACTGCTACATATCCAAAATTACCGATAAAGGTCATAAGCGGCATCATCAATCCAGATAAGAATTGAGATTTCCAACCACTTTCATATAAGGATTTATTTATTTTATCAAACTCTTCTTTAGCTTTATTACCACCATTATAGACTTTAACAACATTATGGCCTGTGTATATTTCTTCAACATGAGCATTCATATCTCCAAGGCTTATCTGTTGTTCTTTGAAATGTTTTTGAGATTTTGACATTATTAATCCTATTAGCAAAAAGCCAATGCTAACTGATACAATTGCAACAAGAGTTAATATCCAACTATTGTAGAACATCATGATTAGAGCACCTAAAAACATTGTAGCGGCTCTAACTAAACTATCTATTGATCTAAATAATGTTTGACCAATTGCATCAACATCATTTGTTACTCGACTAATAACATCACCATAACTTGTCTTATCAAAATACTTAAAAGGAAGTTTGTTGATTTTTTTTGATATATCGTGTCTAAGGTTTTTTGCTATTTTTGCTGTAATTGTAGCCATTAGAAAGTTTTCAACAAAACCTAATATTCCAGATAGTCCATATAAAATTACTAATAAAAGACCAGTATTAATTAAAGAAGAAAAATCTATAGAACCTACAATTGGTTTACCATTTACCATTGAGGGTAAACCTTTGATAATTACATTAGTCATCTCTTTTAATTTATTAGGTCCAATAATTATAAATATTGTACTAATAGCAGCTAGAAATAAAGCTAAAATTACTATGGGTAAATATTCTTTTGAGAATGTAATTAATCTTGACCAAGATCCTTTAAAATCTTTAGCTTTTTCGCCTCCGCCCATTGAGTGATTGCCCATTGGACCTCTCATAGCAGGGGCTCTTGTATTTCTATTTTCTTTATTATTTTCGTTACTCATGATGTTAATTCTTCCTCACTTAATTGAGAGATTGCAATTTCTTTATATATTTTGCAATTTTTTAATAAATCTTTATGATTGCCTTGTCCAACAATTTTACCTTCATCTAAAACAATTATTTTATCAGCATCAATAATAGTTCCAATTCTTTGTGCTACTATGATGCTTGTAACATTTGATGTTTCTTTTTTTAGTGCAGTTCTTAATATTCTATCGGTTTTATAATCTAAAGCTGAAAAAGAATCATCAAATATATATATCTCAGGATTACGACAAATTGCTCTTGCAATAGAAATTCTTTGCTTTTGGCCTCCTGATATATTTGCTCCACTTTGTGAAATAGGTGCATCTATATCACCATCCATGTTTTGTACAAAATCATTTGCTTGAGCTATTTTTATAGCATTATTTATTGCCTCTTTTGTATAACTATTTAATCCATTATCACCGTATGCAACATTAGATTTTACACTTCCTTTAAAAAGAGTTGCTTGTTGTGGAACATATCCAATTTTATTTAGTAACTTTTTTAATTTATATTCTTTAACATTTATACCATCTATGAGAACCTCACCCTCAGTTGTATCATAAAACCTAGGTATTAAATTAACTAATGTTGATTTTCCACTTCCAGTAGAGCCAATAAATGCAATTGTTTCACCTTTTTTTGCACTAAAACTTATGTTTTCTAGTACAGGAGAACAAGCTCCTGGATAAGAAAAAGAAACATTTTTAAATCTTATCTCTCCAATTGATTCTTGTTTGCCCTTATCTTTTGTTCCATCAATAATATTGGCTTTAGTATCAAGAACTTCATTTACTCTATTAGCTGCAACACTTGCTCTAGGGAGCATAATGAATATCATTATTAACATCATAAATGATATTATTACTTGAACAGCATAACTTGAGAAAACTACCATGTTTGAGAAAATTGTTAATTTGTCAAACATAGATGCTGCATCAATCATGTATGCTCCAACCCAATATATAGCAAGAGATAATCCATTCATGACTACAGTCATTAGGGGATTCATTATAGACATTGCTCTATTAGTAAACATTTGAGTATTTGTTAATTCTTCATTCGCTTTTTCAAATTTTTTCTCTTGATACTCTTCTGCATTATATGCTTTTACAACTCTTAATCCTGTTAAATTCTCTCTTGTAACTCTTGTAATATTATCAGTTAATACCTGCATTTTCCTAAATTTCGGTATTACTTTTATCATCAAAATAGTAATAACAGATATTACTAACAATAAAGCTATTGCTACAATATATACAAAATTAGCACCTTTACCTACAATTTTGGTTAAAGCCCATATGGCCATTATAGGAGCTCTAATTGCAATTTGCAGTGCTATAACAATAAACATTTGAATCTGTGTTATATCATTAGTAGAACGTGTTATTAAACTAGATGTAGAAAATCTATTTAACTCTTCCATTGAGAATGAATCTACTTTATTAAATAATAAGGAGCGTAGTCTTTGTGAAAAAGATGCACTAATTTTAGCTGCAAAATATCCAACAATTATAGCAGATACGATACTTAATAAAGCACATAGCATCATATATCCACCATTAATCCAAATAGCTTTTATTGGACTACCTGGGGTTTGTGTTAATCGAGTAACCTCTGCCATGAAATCTGGAATTTTTAGTGATAGCCATACTTGTGCAACTATAAATAATAAACTTATAGCTGACATAAACCATTCTTTTAAATTAAAATATTTAAGAATTTTTATCATTTTAAATTGTCTCCTTGTGAAATACTGTTTTTCACAATTTTGTTATTATATATTTGTGTTTGTAATGAATTATTATTTAAGTGATTTTTCATCATTTTCGATATCATTGTTAATTTCATTTGTTATTTCTGTCATTTTGTTTACAAGTTGTATTATTTCTCTAACATTATCTTGACCAAGTCTATTTACTATTTTCTCTAGTTTATTACTAAATTTAGAATAATGGTTTTTCATAAGGGTTTTACCCTTCGGTGTTAAAGTTATTATTAAATTTCTTCGGTTATTCTCATTAATTGTTCTTTGTATATATCCTTTTTTTTCAAGACTAGATAATTTTTGAGAAACAGCGCCTTTTGAGATTGATAAGTATTCTTTTATATCAGCAATATCTATATTATTGTTTGAAGTGCCTGGGGTTTTAGTGTTATGAATTATTTCATTCATTATTACAATTTCACTAATGCTAACTTTATTATCAATGTTTTCAATTGAGAATCCTTTGTGAAAAATTTTTTTTAATTGAAAAATTGATTGAATTAACTCGCAATTAAGATTTTCTTCCATTATATTTCCTAAGCAAATTTAATATTATAAAAAAATATAAATTTGAAACTTTTTGAGATTTATTATATTTGTTTAAATAGTTTAGTACTAAACTATTTAATATTAAACAATATAAATAATAATAATTTATAAGTCAATCTTTTAACATGATATAAGTTATTTAGTTTTTGAATGAACTAAATCTGCAGCCATTTTTGCACTCATAATACATGTTGGCAATCCAGCTGGAGAAGCTGTCCATTGTCCTGCACGATATATATCTGGTATTGGAGTAATTACAGCTTTTTTCATATTTAGAATACCTGCAGAAATTGGGATTTTTTGTTCAAAAGACCATCCTACTATTGCACCTTCAGAGCTATTGACTTCTCGTTTGATGCTAAGAGGGCTAGCACAAAATGAAAATATTATATTATCTTTTAATTTTGGATATACTGAATTTGTAAGAGTTTCAATCATATATGTACTTATCTTGTTCTCAAATTCGTCATACCAACCAGCATCTTCAATTTTTTTTGTCAAATCATAATCAAATAGGAAACTTGCAATTATTCCAGTTTTTCCTTTTGGTGCTGCATTACTATCATTAAGAACTGGTATTGAGATTTCATAGGTATTTAATTCACAAAATAACTTTAACCAATTGTAAAAATCTTCTCTTTCTAAAGTTTCCCAATTGTTTAAAATATCTTTAAGTTTATTTTTATGTAAATCGTTGAGTCCTTCTCGAGATGGGGTATAAAAGAAATGTCCTTCACAAATTTGTTTAAAGTATTGAGAAGGTAAATCTATTGCTAAAAAAATTGAAAATACTGATTCTGCTCCACGACTTGCTAGAATTTTTTCTTTATCGTGTATTATTTTAGATTTTAATTGATTTGAAAAATCGTCAAATGATAAAATATTGTAAAAGAATTTCATATCGGCACACCAAATAAGTTTGTTATAGGTATATTCATTTCCATTAGAATCAAATAAAAGTTTTTTTGAAGCATCTATCTTTACAATTTCAGTATTGGTTTTTATATCTGATCCAATTTCTTTAAGACGTTTAATTAATTCTTTTGGGATACTTCCAACACCTCCTTTTGGATAGTGATAATCAGGGTAGAGTGAAAAATAGCTCATAGCAAAGAAAGCCGGAGTTTTCTTAAAAAAGTGTTGAGAAATTATATCATTTAATGACTTATTTTTAATTATTTTGTTTAGAAACTTTTCCATAGGTATTTGCATTCTCATTATAGCCGCACCTGTTGCAAAAAAGCGGAAAACCCATATAATAAATGTGCTAAAATAATATTTGATATCACGTTTTATATCTTTAAAAAAAGGACTATCATTACCAAATAAAACTTTCATATAGATATCAAATTTTGCAATAACTTTTATAACGTTATCAACATCTTTCACACTTTGCGGATAAAGTTCTTTTAGAATTTTTTCATAAGCTTTTAGACTATTCTCATTATCTGCACTTATTATTTTATCTTCAACGCCAAGTGAAACTTTGCTATCTAATAAAGGCAAATCAATTTCAAGTTCTTTTAACATCGGTATTAGCATTCCAGCATTTTCTACAGCCCTTATTCCTCCATCAAAAAGGAATCCATTTCTTTCAAAAGAATTAACTAATCCACCACATTTAGAATTTTTTTCAAGAACAAGTACACTATGCTCTCTCATTGCTAATGAAGTTGCACAACTAAGGCCTGAAATTCCTGCTCCAACAATTATTATATCGCTATGTTTTTTCACTTTCTTCAATCCTTTAGTATAAATGTTGAATAATAAATTTATTATATCATGCTAATAATATTGTTCGCTAGCATTTAATATATTTTTTTATAAAAATAAATATCAATTTACATATTGTAAAATCACTTTGCCGCAAAAGCTAAAATAGAATAATCAATTAATACAAAATAATATGGTTTTTATTATTATATTTATTAAAAAACATTTAAATAGGATAAAAAATTTTATATAATCAAAGCATGAAAAAATCAATTATAAGTGTTGTCGGGAAAGACAGAGTAGGAATTATAGCTAATATTTGTACATATTTAGCACAAAATGATATTAATATATTGGATATATCACAAACAATCGTTGGAGGATTGTTTCAAATGATGATGATTTGTGATACTGATAATTGTAAAAAAGAGTTTCATTTAGTTTCTCAGGATTTGAATAGTATCGGTGAAAAATTGGGCGTTCAAATAAAGTTGCAAAAAGAAGAAATCTTTGAAAAAATGCAACGCATCTAGGAGGAATAATGCCAAGTCTTAATGAAGTTGTAGATACTAATACTATGTTTGAAAGAGATAATCTTGATGTAAGAACTATTACTCTTGGAATTAGTTTATTAAGTTGTATAGATACAAATCTAGAAAAATTAAAAAATAATATTTATGAAAAAATAACATCAACAGCAAAAGATTTAGTTAAAATTGGAAAAGAAATTGAAGAGGATTATGCTATTCCAATTGTGAATAAAAGAATTTCTATAACTCCATTAGCATTTATTGGAGCTTCTGCTTGTAAAAAAAGTGATGATTATGTTGAACTTGCTATTATTTTAGATAAAGCCGCAAAAGAGGTTGGAGTCAATTTTATTGGTGGGTATTCAGCAATTGTATCAAAAGGAATGACAAAAAGCGAAGAGCTTTTGATAAGATCAATTCCAAAAGCTATGTCTAAAACAGATTGTTTGTGCTCTTCAATAAATGTTGGTTCAACTAAAACTGGTATAAATATGGATGCTGTTAAATTAATGGGAAAAATTGTTAAAGAAACTGCATTTTTAACTAAAGATCAAGATAGTATTGGTTGTTCTAAACTTGTTGTATTGTGTAATGCTCCGGATGATAATCCCTTTATGGCTGGTGCTTTTCATGGTGTAAGTGAAACAGATAATGTAATAAATGTTGGTGTTAGTGGCCCAGGTGTAATTAATAGAGCTATACAATCTGTAAAAGGAAAAGATTTTACAGCACTTTGTGAAAAGATTAAACAAACTTCTTTTAAAGTTACAAGACTTGGTCAATTAGTTGCACAACAAGCATCTAAGAGAATGAATATTCCTTTTGGAATCTTGGATTTATCTTTAGCTCCAACTCCAGCTATTGGAGATTCTATTGCTGAAATATTAGAGAGTATGGGTTTAGAAGAAGTTGGATGCCCAGGGACAACAGCAGCTCTTGCTCTATTAAATGATCAAGTGAAAAAAGGTGGTATAATGGCATCTTCTTCAGTTGGAGGTTTATCTGGTGCTTTTATTCCTGTTAGTGAAGATCAAAATATGATAAATGCTGCAGCTAACGGAAACTTGTGTATTGAAAAACTTGAAGCAATGACGTGTGTTTGTTCTGTAGGGTTAGATATGATTGCTATTGCAGGTGATACAAAAGAGTCAACAATATCTGGGATTATTGCAGATGAAGCTGCAATCGGTATGATTAATGCTAAAACAACTGCTGTAAGGATTATTCCTGTTATAGGTAAAAATATTGGAGATTCTGCTGAATTTGGAGGCCTTCTTGGTTATGCACCAATTATGAGAGTTAATACAAAATCATGTGAAGAATTTATTAATAGAGGGGGAAGAATTCCCGCACCAATTCATAGTTTTAAAAATTAGTATTCAAATTAAATATTACAAAAAAAGAGATAAAAAGATTTGCTTTTCATCTCTTTTTACTTTTATATATAGATACTGTTAAAATTATAATATTATTATATATATAATTTGGGGAGCTAAAAATGAGTAAAATAAAGGCTTTAGTTTTAATAAAATTAAAGGATGAAGAGAAAAAAATATTTAAGCAGTTTGAAGATAAAATCGAATTTTCTTTTAAAGATAAAGAGTTAGTTACTATTGAAAAAGAAGATGTCCATAATGCAGAGATAATAATTGGATATCCTCCTATAAAATATTTACATAATGCAGAAAAATTAAAATGGATACAAATGATTTCTTCTGGTGTAGATAAATATTTGCAAGAAGGAACTCTCCCAAAAAAAGCAATAATTACAAATGCTAAGGGATCTTATGGGGAATCTCAATCTGAATTCATGTTTTCATTATTAATTGCTTTGATGAAGAAGTTGCATAAATATAGAGACAATCAAAAACAATCATTATGGAGAGATGAAGGCGAGGTTATGATGCTAAAAAACTCTGTTGCTATTGTTATAGGTCTTGGTGATATCGGAAGTGAATTTTCTAGAATTTTAAAAGCTTTTGGGGTTTATGTAATTGGTTTTAGAAGAGATCCAACAAAGATGTGTGAATATGCGGATCAAGTGCATAGTTTTAAAGAGATAGATAAATATATTGAAAAAGCTGATATTGTTTCTATGGTTGTTCCAGCAACACTTGAAAGTAAAAATCTTATGAGTGCAGATAGAATTGCTAAAATGAAAAAAAGTGCTGTACTTATAAATACAGGAAGAGGTATGAGTGTCGATAATGAAGCTCTTTGTGACGCTGTTGATAAAAATGATATAGCAGGAGCTGCTTTAGATGTTTTTGATCCTGAACCTATTGATAAAAACCATAGAGCTTGGAATATAGAAAATTTGATAATAACACCACATGCAGCTGGACAAGATTATATGGAGCATAATTGGAAGAAAACATTAAATTTAATTGAACATAATCTTCATTCTTATTGCAATAATAAAGAGTTAAAGAATATTGTTGATAGAGATATTTATGAATTTAAAGAAGAATAATAGTTAAATTTATTTTTTTTATTTTTTTGTAGATTTTTTTTCTTCAATTATTTTTTGAATAACTTCTTCCATAAATATGAAAAAAAGTGTTCTTGATTGTTCATAAGGGGCTAAATAATCAGGGTTTTGGTGATTAGTTAAATAGAATATATTATCACATTGATTAGTTAATTCAAGATTATAATTTTGTGCAATTATTACAACTTCAGCCCCTTTTTCAGATGCAGAATTGTATATCTTTTTAAAATCTCTATAAGCGCCGGTTGCTGTAAAAATGAGTAACAATGACGATGGATCTGCCATTGAGGATATACTTAATTTATCTACAACAGATATAATAATTTTAGAGCAAACTGTTCTTAATCGATATTCCAAATATTGTGCTAATAATAAAGAAGGACCATATCCAAAAAGAATAATTTTATTATGTTTTTTTATTAAATTAATTATTTCAATGACAGATTCTTCGTCAAAATTATTAATAAATTCTTTTATTTTTTCTATTTCATATGAGGATTCTTTTTTTATTGGTTCCTTGTTATATAATAATTCAACATACTTTTTAAAATTTGTAAAACCAATTTTTTTAGATACTTTTGAAATTTTTGAAACAGAGCATCCACACAATTGTGCAGCTTCAGCTATGCGAATTGTAGTTTTAGTTTCAGATGCTTTTTGTAAAGTTTGATGTATTTGTTTTTCAAGTTTATTTAGTGAAGTGAAGTCAATATGTACCATTTATTTATCCTTTATGATTTTTAATAATAACATGAAAAAAGTTTTATGAGAATATAAAAATGGAAAATTTTCCATAAATTTGTATATAATCTAGTCTATTTTAGAAAAATTTCCAAAAAAACCTTGACCTTTTACAATTTTGAGCTTAATCTAATAATCGATATAAATACTAGGTTAGTATTATAATTAAAAAAAAATTATCTTAGGAGAGAAAACTTGGATACAAAAATAATTCTTAAACAGTTAGAAGAGATGCTTTCAAAAGAGCAAGTAAGCACAGACGGTGAGGCACTATACGATGCAGCAGCAGACAGATACAAAAAGTATGCCAAGGCTCGTAAGGTGTTAAATGTTCCAACCCCAATCGCAATTGTATATCCTAAAAATACAGAAGAAATTAGAAAACTTTTAATGTATTGTAATGACAATGGTGTAAATGTTATTCCAAGAGGTGGTAAGACAGCAACAGAAGGTGGACTTGAAAATTGGAAAGATGTAACTATTGTAATAGATGCATATCATTTAGATTCAATTGTAAAAATTGATACTTACAATTCACAAGCTACTGTACAAGCGGGTGTTCCTCTTCAAGAATTAGAAGATGAGCTTAGAAAAGTTGGTTTTACAACTGGCCATTCTCCACAATCAAAACCAGTTGCAAAATATGGTGGACTAGTAGCTACAAGAAGTATTGGACAATTTTCAACACTTTATGGCGGTATTGAAGATATGGTAGTGGGCCTTGAGTGTGTATTCCCTGATGGTCATGTATCTAAAATAAAAAATGTACCACGTAGATCTGGTGGACCAGATATTCGTCATATTGCAATTGGTAATGAAGGTACTTTATGCTACATTACTGAAGTTACTATAAAAATATTTAAATTTTATCCAGATAATAATAGATTCAAAGGCTATCTAGTAAAAGATGTTGAATCAGGTATTAAAGTTCTTCGTGAAGTTATGGTAAATGGTTTTAGACCATCTGTTGCAAGAACTTATTCAGAAGAAGATGCAGCTCAACATTTCTATCATTTTTATGAAAATAAATGTGTTCTTTTATTTATGAGTGAAGGTCCAAAAGGTATAGTTGATGCAACAGTTAAAGCAATTGAAGATGCAGTTGAATTACATAAAGATGGTATTGTTAAACAAGTTGATAGTTCTTTAATTGAAACATGGTTTAATCAATTGAACTGGTCACAAAAAGACATTGATGACGAGTTTGAAGGTATGATTGAAAATGATTCTCACAGTGGTTTTACTACTGAAGTTTCAGCTGACTGGGAAACAATTCCTAAACTATATGATAGTGTAATTAATAGAGTAAAAAATGAATTCCCTCGAGCAAAAGATCTTACTATGCTTGGTGGTCACTCTTCTCATTCTTATCTCAATGGAACAAATATGTATTTTGTTTATAATTATAATATTTTATGTGAACCAGAAGATGAATTAATTATTTATCATCACCCAATTCAAAAAATTATTGTAGAAGAAACAATTAAATTTGGAGGTTCTATGTGCCATCACCATGGTATTGGTAAATATCGTAGTGAATGGACAAAAGATGAACATGGATCAGCTTATTATATGTTAGAAAAATTAAAAGAAGCTTTTGATCCTAAAGGTGTTATGAACTATGGTACTATTTTCCCTAAAGAAGATGGATTGAAATATATTGAATAGTTTAATTATATAATCTAATATCATGGCAGTATCTTGAAGGTAGTGCCATGATTGTATTTAATCAAAAAAATTATCAAAGGAGGAGTGTCATATTATGCATATAGTTTGTGTAATAAAGTTTGTCCCTGATGTGGATAACTTTAGCTATAACTATGAAACTCATACTATTTCTAGAAATGATAGTCAAATGCTTATTAATCCAGATGACGCGTGTGCTTTGGGTTTTGCTCTTAAAATGAAAAAAAAAGATCCTCAATCTTTTATTGAAGTTGTGAGTATGGCTCCATCTTCAATTACTTCACAACTTGAAAACATTCTTCGAGTTGGATTTGATAAAGCAACATTAATAAGTGATTCCTTGTATGCAGGTAGTGATACCTATGTTACAAGTAAAATTTTATCTAAATATTTAGATAAAATCGATTATGATTGCATTTTAAGTGGAACTCATTCTATTGATGGAGATACATCTCATGTGCCATCGCAAATCGCACAATGTCTCAATTTAGATCATCTTAACTCTATTTATCAAATTGAAGAGGATACTTTTAATAATTCTAGTGCAGTTGTCACTGTAGAAAATGAAAAATCATCTATTACATATGAAATAGGATTGCCTGCTGTTTTAAGCCTTAGTAGAGAATCCTCTTATCGTCTTCCTTATGTTCGATATAAAAATTTAAATCTTGATGTATCTGATAAATTAAATATTATATCAAATAAAGATTTATGTTTTTCTGCTGAAGAGGTTGGCTTGAAAGGCTCTTTAACAAAAGTTAAAAATACTCATGTTAAAACTTATGAAACTCGTGATAAGAAAATTGTAGCTTCAGATGATAATGGTGTTGAAGTTGTTTATAATTTTTTAAAGGATAAGGGTTTTATTTAAGATATGAAAAAAGTATTATTATATATTGAAGATGAGTTTTGTGATGAATCTTTAGGCCTTTTAGAAGTATCTAGAAAGTTATATCCTAGTGATGAAATAAAAACTTATGCTATAGCAATAAATCAGAAAAAACATTCATGTATAAATGGGCTTTGTGATGTTATTTTTAGTCTCAATGATGAAGATATTAAAACTTATGATCAAAAAGCTATAAGTGATATCTTATCAAATTTGCAATCTCAATTTTCTTTTGATGCCATTTTGTTTTTAGCAACTCATATGGGACGTTGTATCGCACCTTCTTTAGCAATGAAATTGAACACAGGGATTGTTGCAGATGTAACTGCTATTTCTAATGAAAATGGTGAAATAAGTTTAATCAGACCTGCCTATAGTGGAAAGATAATGGCAGGTATTAATATTGTGGGACAAGGTCCTATAATGATGAGTGTAAGAAGTGGTATTTTTAGCTTTGAAGATTATAAAAAAGTAGATACTAAACTTATTGAATTAAAAAATATAGCACATCGTTTAGGAAATATTAAAATTAAAAATATTGAAAATAAAAAAATCCCTTATGATATTAGAAAAAGTGATGTATTAGTTTCAGGCGGGGCAGGATGCACCGATTTAGAGAATCTTAATGGTCTTGCGAAATTACTTAATGCACATGTTAGTGCTTCAAGAGCTGTAGTTGATAAAGGTCTTGTATCAAGAGCTATACAAGTTGGACAATCTGGCAAAACAGTTAGCCCTTCTTTATATATGGCTTTTGGAATACATGGAGCATTACAGCATGTGGAAGGTCTTAAAGATATTTTAAATATTATTTCAATTAATACAAATAAAAATGCCCCAATTTGTAGTATTTCTGATATAGTAGTAGAAGGTGATGCAGTTTTATTTTTAAAAAAACTCATAAAAAGAATTGAAAAAGGATATCAAAATGATTGTTAAAAAAATAAATATTAACTTTTTTTTATATAATAATTTGCACTTTGATATGTACTCAATCTTTGCTAAAAACTTATTACAAAATCTAGCAAATTTTATTGATAGCTTAAAATGTATATCAAATGCTACTTATTCTCCATAG
>CAZPTG010000011.1:0-20131 GCA_964589355.1 uncultured Spirochaetaceae bacterium | reverse complement strand
CCCACTAACTCTAGAAGAAAATTCATCAATCATATTCTTTGTTTCTTTCAAAGCATCTTCTGCAAGTTTAATTGATTTAAAAGATTCTAAAGGAGATTTTCTATGTGTATGCAAATCTGGTTTTGTAAAATTATCTTTTTTAGTTTGTTTTTTCTTAAAAAATTTATTATATTTTAACACAAGATTTTTCTCCTTTTACTATTATATTAATATTGTAATCATGTTTTTTAATAGTTTAAATAGAAAAAAGAAAAATTTTTATTAATGATACAGAAATAAATTAAAAATCATCTTGACTAATTTTATTCGTACCACTATATTATATTTCTGTTGACATCTTATTTGTCAAAGAAAATGGAGAGATGGCCGAGTGGTCGAAGGCAGTAGTCTTGAAAACTACCGTGGGGTAACTCACCAAGGGTTCGAATCCCTTTCTCTCCGCTAACTAACATTACTAAGTTAGGGATTGGAGAGGTGCGAGAGCGGCCGAATCGGGCTCCCTGCTAAGGAGTTGACCTGGTAACGGGTCCGGGGGTTCGAATCCCCCCTTCTCCGTATTAAGGTTCTTGTAATATACAAGAACTTTTTTTTTTAATTTGATTCAATTATCAATTTCATTTAAACTTTAATTAAAGGAATCTATGATGGAAGATAAATATATTGAAGACCTATCTAATAATAATCTTTTTTTAAATATTTCTATAGAAAATTTAAAGCATTTATTACCTTGTTTAAATGCAACTACCAAAAATTTTGAAAAAAACAACATAATATTTCATCAAGGTAACAAAATAAATAAAATTGGTATTATTTTAGAAGGATCTCTCTTAATTGAAAAAGTTGATTTTTGGGGCAATAATACAATTCTTAAAACTTTAACCAAAAATAACATTTTTGGCGAGATTTATGCTTTTGAAAATCACCCTCTTGAAATATCTATAAAAGCCTCGACAAATTGTAAAATTTTATTTTTAAATTTTAATAAAATTATGCATCCTTGTAAAATAGCCTGTAATTTTCATACAACTTTAATTATCAATTTACTTCAAATTTTTGCTAAAAAAGCAATATATATGAATAAAAAAATTGATATATTATCAAATAGGACAATTGAAGAAAAATTACTTACTTATCTAAAAACACTTTCTATCCAAAAAAAATCAAAAACTTTTGAAATTCCTTATAATCGTCAAGAATTAGCTGACTTTCTAGTTGTGAATAGAAGCGCACTAAGTAAAGAACTAATGAAATTAAAAAAATTGGGAATTCTCAACTATAATAAAAATATCTTTACACTTCAATGATAAGAAAAAATATATATAAATATGGCCTTTAGTGACTGCAGAAAATCTTAGAAAAAATAATTTTCTCTAAATTTATTGAAAAATTTCAACAATTTTCTATATATTCTTGCTTTTATGCGATAATTGCATTTTCCCTTCCGGATATTCATGTCAATCTCAAGCAAACACACCACTGTCAATCTCAAGCAAACACACCACTTGACATATTTATAAAAACATAATATAGTCGAATTTCGTAAATAAAGAAACTAAAAGAAATTATTTACAAAAAGTTTTTTTAATATTGAGACCTTAGCTCAGCTGGATAGAGCATCAGTTTGCGGAACTGAGGGTCGGAGGTTCGAATCCTCTAGGTCTCGTCAATAAGAATTTCAGTTATTATACTGGAGAGGTGTCCGAGAGGTCGAAGGAGACGGACTCGAAATCCGTTGTAGCGTTTTACGTTACCGAGGGTTCGAATCCCTCTCTCTCCGATTTTTACAAAACACCCTTATAGTAAAATTTAACTTAGACCGTTTTATGGAGAGATGTCCGAGTGGTCGAAGGTGTACGCTTGGAAAGCGTATGTGCCCAAAAGGCACCGAGGGTTCGAATCCCTCTCTTTCCGTTTTTCAGCTGGTAGATTCTATACTATGAATGATTACCCAACCCCGTCAGGACCGGAAGGTAGCAGCGGTAAGTAATTTATTCATGAGATATAGGTGATTTACCAGCTGTTTTTTTTATATTCATATTTTTTTTGAGAAATTTTATGCTATAATTATTTTATAGGAGATTCCACCATGGCTTATGAAGTTACCGCTACAAGAAAAAGACCTCAAACCTTTGATAGTTTAGTTGGCCAAGAGTTTGTTGTATCGACAATTAAAAATTCAATAAAGTCAAACAGAATAGCACATGCTTATCTTTTTTGTGGACCAAGGGGTGTGGGGAAAACATCTTCAGCAAGACTATTAGCTAAAGCATTAAACTGTGAAACAGGACCTACATCAACACCTTGTGGAACTTGTGAATTATGTTCTGAAATTACAAAAGGTCATTGTAGTGATGTTATTGAAATTGATGGAGCTAGTAATAATAGTGTTGACGATATAAGAAACATTAAAGAAGAAGTTCAATTCCACCCTCAAAAAGGGCGATATAAAATATACATAATCGATGAAGTACACATGCTTTCAAAAAGTGCTTTTAATGCATTGCTAAAAACAATAGAAGAACCTCCTAGTTTTACTATATTTATTTTTGCAACAACTGAAACGCAAAAAGTTCCAGCTACAATTAGATCTCGCTGTCAACAATTTCATTTTCAATTAATAAATATTGAAACAATATCAAAATGTTTAAAAGATGCTACAAAAGATTTACAAATACAAGCAGATAATGATGCCATTTTTTGGATTGCTAAAGAAGCTACAGGTTCGATGCGAGACGCATATACTCTTTTTGACCAAATAGTTTCTTTCAGTAACGATCATATAACATTAGCTAAAATAAAAGAAAAATTAGGCTTAGTAGGATTCGATCAAATTAATAATATAATTACTAATATACTAAGAAAAAAGAATGATGAATTTATTGTACAACTAAATAATATGCTTCAAAGTGGTATTTCTGTAGAACAATGTATTAAAGATTTTGCTAATTATTTTCGAACAATGTTGCTAATAAAACAAAACATAAAAGATCCAAATATTTTGGGAGCTCAAGTAAAAGATATTCCTGAAATTATTATTAATTCTTATAATGTTGAACAAATCGAGGCTGGTTTAGAATTATTCATTAATCTTTATAAAGAAATAAAATATTCTATTAATCCAAGATTTGAGCTAGAACTTGCTGTCAGTAAAATTCAAAAATTACAACAATTAGCATCTCCTGTTGTAATAATGGATAAAATAAATCAATTAAAAAAGGAACTTTTATTAGAAAAAATAAACTCAAATAGTTCTGAACCTGAAATACAAAAACAACCTGAAATACAAAAACAAGCTGAAATGCAAAAACAAGCTGAAATGCAAAAACAAGCTGAAATGCAAAAACAAGCTGATATACAAAAACAAGCTGATATGCCTTCTAGAATTATGACAGAACAACAAAAAACCGAAAATAATGCAAAATTAAGGCAAAATCAAATAAATAATAATAATATAAATGATAGCATTTTTAATATGGATAAATTACCGGCAATAATTGATTTAATGAAAAACAAATATTTAAAAGTCTCTACTGCTTGTCAAAAAATATCTAGAATTGAACAAACAGAAAAAAGCTTAATTTTATATACTCCTTTCAATTTTAATTATACTATAATGAAAGAAAATGAAAAAATTATTAGAGCAGCTATTAATAAAATTTGTGGATACAGAGGACCTGTTAGTTTTGAACTAGAACAAATAAAACATAAAAAACAAAATTCAATCACTGAAGATCCTTTTGTTGAAGAAACTAGAAAAATGTTTCGTGGAAAAATTCAAGAAATTGACTAAAAAATATATTTTATTATATTTTATATAACAATTTATTATAGGAGAAAGCAGTAACTGCTTAACTGAATTATGAACCCTTTTGATATGATGAAAAATATGAAAGATCTACAACAAAATGTAGATAAAATGAAAGATCAATTAGAAACTACATTTGCTAAAGGCAATTCTGGTGCCGGCATGGTTGAAATAACTATTAATGGAAAATATACAATTACAGATATAAAAATTGATAAAGCAATTGTAGATCCAGAAGATGTAGAAACCCTTCAAGTATTAATTGCGGCAGCTTTCAACAGCGCCTCTAAAAACTTGCAACAAAAACTACAAGAAGAAAGTGCAAAAATGGCTGGTGGCCTTGGCGATTTAGGCAATCTTTTTGGACAAAAATAATGAGTGCATTAGAATCTTTAATTGAACATTTAAGTAGACTCCCCAGTATTGGACCCAAAACAGCTTCTAGGCTTGCCTATCATCTTATAAAAACTGATAGAAGTTTTAACAAGTTGCTTGGAGAAGAAATTTCTTCTATTCAAGAAAAAATTTTCCCTTGTAGTATTTGTGGAAGTTTTACTGAATCTGATCCTTGTCCGATTTGTAGCGATTCAAATAGAGATCACAATACAATTTGCATAGTCGAACAACCTCAAGACGTGGTAACTTTATTAGCAAGCGGTGTTTATAATGGATTATTTCATGTTTTAGGTGGTGCAATTAGTCCGATAGATGGAATTGGTGTAGATCAATTAAATTTTTCTAGTTTTTTTAAAAGAATTAATGAAGGATCTTTTTCTGAAATAATTATTGCGACAAACCCAACAGAAGAAGGAGATACAACTGCATTATATATTAATCAAATGTTAAAAGATTCTAAAATAAATATTACAAGGCTTGCTAGTGGATTACCTATTGGCGGGGATTTAGAGTATGCAGATAAAATTACAATTGCACGTTCTTTAAGAGGCCGAAGAAATTTTTAACAAATAAATGGCATAATTTATTTTTTTATGTCATTTTATGTTAAATATTCTAAAAAATTATTGAATTTATTTGAAATTACATACCGACCATGATCATAAAAATTATTTAAAACATTAACATTTTGTTCTAAATGAGAAATTGTATCCACCTCTGGCCTTATTACAAAAAGTTCTTTTTTTGCTTCTTTTTTTGAAATAGCTTCTATCCTATTATTATATCGAGCAGGCCTAGCTAACATAGCTTCAACAAGTTTAGGGTATTTTTTATATTTAATTCTTATCATAGCTTTGTTTAAAGAACTCAACTCTTTTTTATAATAACCTTCTTTTTGAGTTAAAACAAAAACAATATTTTTAGTATTTAAAGATTGAGCATAATCTAAAGGAATTGAATTAGAAACACTCCCGTCTACATATTTAGAATTATTGAAATCTACAATAGGTGCAGCAAAAGGCATACTACAAGAAGCAGCACAACATTTTAAATCTTTTTTATAAGGATTTATTTTATGAAACTCACAACAACCAGTAAAACAATTTGTTGTTGCTATTTCTACATTATGTTTATTTTTAATATATGCTTCATAGTCAAAAGGAAATGTTATATTAGGAAAAGTTTCAAATATTTTTTCCATATCTAATATTTTTGAGTTATAAATATTCAATTTATTTATATATTTATTTTCTTTTTTATCAATTACTATTGTTTTTTTTGATCTTCCCTTTTGATGAGAAGCATAATTAAGAGCATTAGCTGCTCCAGCAGATACTCCAATAATATTTTTAAAATATATATTTTTTTCCATTAAATAGTCTAATACTCCAGCTGTAAAAACACCTCTATTAGCACCACCTTCCAATACAATTGTCCCATCTATTAACATATATCTATACAACCTTAAAAAAACATGATCTAAGACCATGTTTTTTCCTATTTTATATTTCTTTCTTTCTTAATTTTTTCATAAGCTTCTTGAATTTCTCTAAATTTTTCACTAGCCATCTTAGAAAATTCTTCAGGAAGACCTTTAGAGGCTATACTATCAGGATGATATTCAATACTTAACTTTCTGTATGCCTTTTTTACTTCTGAATCTGTAGCATTACTATTTAATCCTAGAAGAGAATAAGCTGAAGACAAAGAAGATATGCTTTGTGAAGAATATTTATTTTTCATTCCATTAAAATACGATGGAGAAAATCTAAATATTGCAATAACTTGCTTTATTATATTTTCTTCTTCCCTAGACAAAGAGCCATCAGCAAAACCAACTTTGAATAAAGCATCAAGTGTTAATTGTAAAATAGCCTGATCATGATTAAATGTAGAATATAATTGTCGCGCAAACTGCTCTACAGTTCCCCCATTTACTAATGCAGCTTCAAAAACTCTTCTTGCAGCATCTTTAGAGGCTGCATCTAAGCCTAAATCTTCATTTATAAATTTATTTACGGCAGCTCTTTCTTCCTTACTTACATTAGAATCTGCTTGACTCAATCGAGCTAATAAAGAAAAAACACCAACAAAGAAAAGCATATTTCTTTGTTCTGTTCTGTTCATTCGGCGTTGACCAAATTCATAATATTTTGTTTTTGAATATGAATTATCATAAGGTTCTGCTTTATCAAAAAGATTACCAAAAGCAACACCGGCTATCATCCCAATTGGGCCACCTAAAGAAAAGCCTACTAAGCCACCAATTATTTTACCAAACCATGCCATTATAATTTATCTACCAACATAGAACATTTGCCAGAAGGAATAGGTAATGTTTTTTTCTTTTCTTCATCAATTATTTCAATAGTAAAATAATATAACTTTTCACTTTCTAAACGAATTTCCCAACCTCTAGCATTTTTATTACTCAAAATAGTTATCATATTTCTTTTTAATGATAGATTTTCAATTCCCATAGCTTCTCGACTAGTCATTGACCAATCTACAGTTTTTCTTGGTAAAGAAATATCCATACCAATTATATTTTCTACCATAAGCGAGATAGTAATCAAACCATGCATTGGTAAAAACCGTCTCTTAGGAAAGTTTAATATTTCACTAGTAACAGATTTACCTTCTTTATTTGGTAAATAACCTTCCCATATGTCATCAATTTTATCAATATCAGGATGAAAGGTATCTAGAATAAAATAAAGATGTCTTATTGCACATTCTCTAGCAAAAACAAACTCATTATAGTTTATTAAACCTTTAACTACCATAAAAGTATTAATAGGAATAACTCCACCACACCAACCATTACCATTTTCACTATAATTGGGAGAACTCACAGGAAGACCTGGGAAAGGGTTGTCAGTCCCAAATTCATTTTGATCATGTAATTTTTCAATTAAAAAAGAAGCCCTTTCATCATTAGGAATTTCAGCTAATAAAGTCCAATATGCACCAACAAATTTTTCACCAACTTTATTACCCTTTGAATTTAAATCGTAATAAAATTTTGTATTTTCATCCCACATTTGAGTATTAATTCTTGTTTTTAATCCAAAATACATTTTTTTATATTTAAAACTAAGCTCTTTATCATTTAATATATCTCCAATAGAAGACATATATAATGCATTCATTGCCAACAGTGCATTAAAATCTATTGGATAAAAGCAATTATTTCTAGGGATATTTCCACTTATACAAGCTGTTAATGGAACAGAATATAATCCTGTATCTGTTTTAAAATTATTATTAACCCATTCAAAATATTTTTCCAATTTTGGAACAACTTCTTTTAATCTTTTTTTATTTCCAATTTTATGAAAAAAAGTAAATTCTACATAAGCTAATAAACAAGGAGCTAATCCTAATGGATTATTTGCTATTTCTACAGGTTCTCCTGTTTCTAATGAATAATCACTTCTTATAGCACCATCTTCTTCTTGTTTTGAATAAAAATAATCAATCAATGCAAATGGAGAATACTTTTGGTTACTATAAACCAAAAATAATGCAGACATACAAGATTCAAACTGATTAAAAGTTTTTTGGCCAGGATATGATAAATACTCCCCAACAAAACCATTTTGTTCGGTACCTTTTTCCCATTGCTCATTTATCCAAATCCATGTACGATTGTACATATCAACAAAATCTTGATCATAAAAATGTATTGCTGGAACTAATTCCTTAACCAATGTTTTCTCCTCAAATAAATTCTTTTCTAGAACTTAATAAATTCTTTTCTAGAACTTAATAAAATACAATATAATAATAAACCATTCAATAGGCAAATATACGCAAGCCTTATTATAATACACTATATTTTCTAATTTCTAGCAAAAAAAATCAAAAATTTTATATTTTTTTTAGAAAATAACATTTAAAACTTTATTTTTTATATATATTTCAATTTTTTCAACATTTTTACCAACTATTTCGCCATCGATATGTATTGGCATGCCACATTTTTGTTCTTTTATAACTATCCATTTTTCTCTCGAAAATGTAAATTTTTCATCTTTTAATTGTTTACCCGATAAAAATTTTATAGCTGTTCTTAATATTTTATTTTTTGCTATAGGTTTATGTGCATATACAAAATCTAAAAAACCATCATCCAAAATTGCTTTTGGGGTCATCAAAAAGGCTCCCCCCATTCTTCTTCCATTTCCAATTGATAATTGCTGAGATTTTAAATTAATTATCCCTGATTCTTTTTCAATTGTTAAATCCATTGGCTTTGGATAATTTTTTAACATTATTAATAATGCAATGATATAACTTAAAGTTCCTGAAACTCGTTTCAAATTACTTGCAATAAAATTGACTGAAGGCTCAAACCCTATACCTAAACCATTAACAAAATGACAACCACTTGGATACCTACCTCCAATACAATATCCAACATCAATTAACTTAGTATTACCTTCTTTTATTTTCTTTACCATTTGTTCTATAGTATTTTTTCTAAACCCTAACATCCAAGCAAAATCATTACCTCTTCCGATAGGAATAATTGCAAATAAAGGGATATCTTGTAATTTTATGTTTATTTCATCAACTTTTTTTAATATTCCATCTACTACTTCATTAACAGTACCATCCCCACCTACTGCACAAATAAAAGAATACTTACCAACTGCATCATATGCCACCCTTCTACAATCTTCAACACCTTTTGATTTAACTAAATCAATATCAAAACCTTCATTAATAAATGCTCTATTAAGCCTCTTTTCTAATTTAGTTGCTTTTCCTTTATTTGCATTTGGGTTTAAAATAACTAAACCTCTATTAATCATTAACACACCTACTTATTATATATATATATGCAAAACATATTGAGTTATTCTACACTATAGAAAATCTTCAAACAAGATATTATAATATTGAAATATTAATATTAAATATACCTCTTGTCTCAATTAAGTAATTAATATATTAATCATATAGAGAGATAAAAATGATTACATCTGAAAAAAAAACATTCTATAAAAAACTATTTCAATTATCACTTCCTATTATGATACACCAATTGTTACTTAATTCGATGTCCTTTATTGATACTTTAATGATTGGTCAATTAGGTGCAAAAAGTGTTGCTGCTGTTGGAATTGCAAATCAAATGTTTTTTTTAATCAATTTAATTTATTTTGGTCTAGGAAGTGGCTCAAGTGTTTTACTTTCCCAGTTTTGGGGGGCTAAAAAAAATATTGAGTTTAAAAAAACTTTTTTATTATCCATTATTTTTAGCTCCATTATCGCAACACTTTTTAGTATATCCTCTTATTTTTTCCCAGAACAAATAATGCAATTTTTTACAATTGATAAAAATGTAATAAGATTAGGTGCAACATATTTAAAAGTAGTTAGTATAAGCTATTTTTTCTCTTCAGTAGGTTTTATGTACGCAACTGCTTTTCGCGCTTCTCATAATACAAGGCTACCATTATATATTGCTACTATTGCTTTAAGCATAAATACAATAGGAAACTATTTATTAATTTTTGGAATTGGCCCTTTTCCTGAACTTGGCGTAAAAGGGGCTGCAATCTCAACAACTTTCTGCAGATTTTTAGAAGTTTTTCTACTAATTTCTTTTTCGTATACAAAAAAGAATAAACACCTTAACTTGCAAGGTCTAAAAACCATTACTTATACAAAAGAATTTATTACAAAATATATAAAAGGATGCTCTCCTGTTGTATTAAATGAACTTACATGGGCACTAGGTATGGTTGCTTATAAATTTGCTTTCTCAAAAATGGGAACAAATGTTCTTGCTGCTGTTCAAGTAACAGAATCTATTACGGGCTTATTTTTTGTTGTAGCAATGGGTTTTAGTATGTCTGCATCTATAATGGTTGGAAATAAAGTTGGTGAAAAAAATTATAACCTTGCTCAAAGTTATGCAATTAGATTTAATTATATAAGCTTTATAAGTGGAGCAATTGTTGGCTTAATATTATATATATCAGCACCCTTTTTAACTCATTTTTTTGTATTAGAAAAAAACATTACAATATTAATTATTAAATCTCTCACTATTTTTGCATTATTACTTCCTATTAAGTTTCTAACAACAGCAATCATTGTAGGAACAATAAGAGGAGGCGGATGCACAACTTATGCATTTATATTAGAAGCTTTAAGTGTTTGGTTAATTGGAGTGCCTTCTGTATTTATTTCAATCTTTATTTTAAAACTTCCTCTTCCAATGGTTTATCTTGCTATGGGGTTAGAAGAAATAGGAAAAACAATAATAGGTGTGATAAAAATTAGCAAAAAAACATGGATAAAAGATTTTACTTAAAAAAAGTTATACTATTTTCCTTTTTTTTTACATTTTTTACTCATTTTTGATATTAACTTTGACCTTAATCCTTTAGTTATCTATACTATCGATGCTTAGGAGTTTTTATGAAAACAATATTAATAAATGCTACAGTTTTAACTGGATATGCTCAGCTTAAAGATTGTGCAATTCTTATAGATGATAATGGCAATATTAGTGATATATTTAATATGAAAAGATTTTCACAAAAAAGTGTTTCATCAGATTCAATTGTAATAGATGTTCAAAATAGTTATATTGTTCCAGGCTTAATAGATTCTCATATTCATGGAATTGGAGGTTATGGAACAGAAGATAATTCTGTAGATTCAATATTAGGAATGAGTGAAAAATTAGCTGATTTTGGAGTTACTAGATTCCTTCCAACAATTTATACAGAAACAGAAGAAAAAATGTTTGCTGGTGTTGAAGCTATTGTAAATGCTATGGGAAAAGAAAAAGGTGCTATAATACATGGAGTTAATCTTGAAGGCCCATTTATTTCAGAAAAAAGATTAGGCGCTCAAAATCCATATGGAAGAAAAAAAGTTGATTTAGATTTATTTCATAAATTTCTTGAAATAGGAAAAGGGAATATTACTTGTATGACAGTAGCTCCTGAATTAAAACATATGAGAAGACTTGCTCTTGAAGCAAGAAAGCACAATGTTGTTTTATTAGCAGGACATACAGATGCAACTTATGAAAATATTATTGAAGGAATGCAATGTGGTATTCTTCATTCTACCCACTTTTTTAATGCTATGAGTAGGCTTCATCACAGAAACCCAGGTACAGTTGGTGCAATTATGATTCAAAATAATATGAAAGCTGAAATCATATGCGACGGTGTTCATGTGCATCCCGAACTTGTAAAATTATTAATTAGAGATAAACCTCTTGATAATATTGTTATGATTACTGATTCTTTAAAACCAACAAAACAACGAATTGGAAAATTATTAGCTAATGATGTTGAAGCAACCTTAAGCGAAGAAGGTGCTTTTATAAGTAAAAATGATCCATCTTTATTTTTAGGAAGTTCACTAACAATGCTCCAAGGACTCAGAAATATGTCTGATTGGGGAATTCCTTTAGCTGATTCAGTTCAAATGTCTTCTTCTAATCCAGCAAGAATTTATAATATGGAAAGAGTTGGTTCAATAATTCCTGAATATAAAGCAGATTTAACAATATTAGATGACAAATTACAGTTGAAAGCTTTATTTATTGGCGGTAAACTTGTTAGAGATAGATTCGCATGAAGGAAAAAAAATGAAAAACTATAATGATTTAGAACCAAAAGCACTTTTCTCATATTTTAGAGATATTTCAAATATACCAAGAGAATCAGGAAATGAAGAAGGGGTAAGGAAATATTTATTAAATTTTGCTAAAAAAAATAATTTTGATGCCCGTGTTGATAATATTGGAAATGTTATTATTTATATACCTGCAACAAAAGGTTATGAAAATCGAAGTCCTGTTGCACTTCAAGGCCATATGGATATGGTCTGTGTTAAAACTTTAGAATCTAATCATGATTTTACAAAAGATCCTATAGAACTTCAAATTGATGGAGATTTTTTAACAGCAAATAATACAACCCTTGGAGGCGATAATGGTATTGCTTTAGCTATGGCTTTAGATGTATTTAGTGATAAGTCTCTTAAGCATGGTCCTTTAGAAGGTATTTTTACTGTAAGTGAAGAAACTGGACTAACAGGAGCCTTCAATATAGAAAAAGATTTTGTAAATAGTAGAAAATTGATTAATCTAGACAGTGAAGAAGAAGGTGTTATTTATATAGGATGCGCTGGCGGAATTGAAACTCAAGCAACAATAAACTCAAAAAAACAAACTATTGATAAAAACGAAATAATATATAATTTAACTATCAAAGATTTACTAGGTGGCCATAGTGGTGCTGAAATTCATATGCAAAGAGCAAATGCAATAAAGCTAATTACAAGAGGATTAATAAATTTAAAAACAATTAAAATAGTATCAATTGATGGAGGAATAAAACGAAATGTTATTCCATCTTCTTGTCAATGTATCTTTTCTATAAATAAGGAAGAAGAAGAAAAACTTAAAAGTAATGTAAAATATTTGAGAAAGATTTTTGAAGATGAATTTTCTTCTCAAGAACCTAATATTTCAATAAATTTAGAAAAAACAATAGCAAAGGAAGCTTTCGATTTAAAAGATAGTATTAATTTGATAAAATCTCTATATCTTGCTCCACATGGTGTTGCTACGATGAGCATGGAATTAAAAGGGGTTGTAGAAACATCCTCTAATCTTGCCATTATAAAAACCAATGAAGATGGGTTTGAAGCTGTAAGCTCTCATAGATCATCAATAATGAGTAGTAGGGATAATATTGCTAATATTTGTGCTAAAGCCTTTGAGAATTCCAATACTATTGTTGAACAAGTAGGAGCATATCCTTCTTGGAAACCAAATTTAAATTCTAAATTAACAGCTTTTTGTGCAAAAGCCTATGAAGAATATTCAAATAAAAAACCGATATTAACAGCTATACATGCAGGTTTAGAATGTGGAATAATTAATTCTAAAATTCCAAAAATGGATTCTGTATCTTTTGGCCCAGATATGTTTGATGTTCACTCTATTAAAGAAAGATTATCTATATCTTCTACAAAAAGAACAAGTGAATTTTTAAAACATTTGCTTTCAATAATAGAATAAAAAAACTAACGGTTAGTTATATAAAAATGGCTAACCGTTTTAGGTATAAACTAAATGGAAAACACCACACCCCTTATTGGAATACTTGGAGAACTTTCTCCACCTTCCCCAAATTCAGCTTTTCAAAACTTTAAAAGACAAGGTTGTGTAGATACGTATGTTTCAATATTTGAGAAATTACAAACCAATGCTATA
This sequence comes from uncultured Spirochaetaceae bacterium, assembly GCA_964589355.1. Classification (GTDB taxonomy): domain Bacteria; phylum Spirochaetota; class Spirochaetia; order Sphaerochaetales; family Sphaerochaetaceae; genus Pleomorphochaeta. The sequence goes on along the minus strand of CAZPTG010000011.1, from coordinate 6,668 downwards.
ATAATTCCTTTCTTTTCAAACAGTTCAGAAAAAATAATTAAAAAATATATTTCATCAATAGATGGTCTACTATTACTCGGTGGTAATGACGTCACTCCAAGTTTATATAATGAAACAAAAAAAGATGAATGCAAAAAAACTAATAAACAATATGATTTATTTACTATTAATCTTATAAACGAAGCATATAAACAAAAAAAACCAATTCTTGGTATATGTAGAGGAGCTCAAATGATTAATATTACATTTAATGGAACCTTATACCAAGACCAAAAATATGATAAAAGAGAGTCAAAAGAGCAAAATCATTTTGATTTAAATAATATTGATACATACAGTCATAAAATTATAATAAACAAAGAATCTCTTTTATATAAAATATTTCAAAAACAAATTATTGATGTAAATAGTTTACATCATCAAAGTATTAATGAAGTTGGAAACAATTTAAAACTAAGTGCATTAAGCTTAGATGGTGTTGTTGAAGCAATTGAACACATAGATGAAAAAAGATTTATAATAGGTGTCCAATGGCATCCTGAAACTTTATTTACAAAAAATAATACTATGGAACCATTATTTAGAGAATTTATAAAAAGATCTTCTATTTCTTAAAAAAACAACCTCCAAAGTGTTTCAAAAATTATTTTGTCTACTTTGGAGGTACCATATCAATGGAGGTTGCTTTTTATTTTTATCTGTCTTCTTTAATTTGTGTTGCCATTTCTGCAGCTAATTTAAAAGCTTTTTCTTTATCTTCTTTACTAGGAGCCCCTTGATATTCTATTTCACCTAAGAAATCTAATTTCATAGATTCGACAAAAGGCATAAATTGCTTTAATGCCCCACCAGACCACCCATAAGATCCAAATCTAATAATTTTTCGTCCTGAAATATGAGAACGATCCATTTGATCTAAGACAGTATACATGGGAGGGAACATTTTATATTCATAAGTAGGCATACCAACAATAAGGCCTTCACTTCTCCAAGCTTTTTCTAAAACAAAAGATTCATGTGTTTGTGGAACTTGTAAAACATGAGCCTTAACACCATCAACACTTTCAATCCCTTTTATAAGACTATCTAATAAAGCTTGTGTATTCCCATACATACTTGAGCAAACAATAGTAATTTCTTTTTCTCTTTTTCCTTTTGCATACGTTGCTAATCTTTCATAAATTTTCACAATTTTTTCAGGATTTTTTCTCCAAACAATTCCATGAGATGGACATATTGTTTTTAAGTCTAAACTTCCCAATTTTTTAATTGCTTTTAAAGCAAATGTAGAGAAAGAACTAATTATGTTAGCATAGTATCTTTCTGTTTCTGGTATTAATAAATCCCATTCTTCTTGTGTTAATTCATCATCATAACTATTAGCATATATACCATATGCTCCAAATGCATCACAAGAGAATAAAATTCCATCATCAACTAAATAAGTCATCATTGTCTCTGGCCAATGTACATTTGGTGTGATAAAAAACTGTAATGTTTTTCCACCAATATCTAAAGTTTCTCCATCTTCTACAGCTCTTACATTTTCACTAATTCCATAAAAAGCTTTTAACAAAGGAATTGCTTTTTTCGAACATAAAATTTGTATATTTGGATTTAATTTAATAAAATCATTTAAAGCTCCTGTGTGATCTGGCTCCATATGATTAATTATTAAATAGTCTATTTTATTATCTATAACACCCAATGAATTTAAATCATTTGATATTTCTTCTTTAGCTCCATCCCAGTCTTTTACATAATCTATTAAGACTGTTTTATCATTACCTTTTACAAGATAAGAATTTAACATTACACCATTTGGAATAGGCCAAATACCTTCAAACAAATCTTTACAACAAACTGTTGCAGGTAAACGATAAACGTTTTCAATAATTTTATCTGGCTTCATATTTTATTCTCCTAAAATATTATTATATAAAGAAATAATCTTAATTATATTATAATTATAATAATAGATTATATTTTAAACAAGTTAATATATAATTAAAGCAATAAGAAAATCTAAGATACTCTTGTTTTTATTATCAATCTTTATTAATTATTATTAAACTAGAAATAAATTATAATTCTTTTCATATAACCTAATTATTTTTTCTTGCTTTTTATAATTTGGATTTAATTTCTCTAATAAATTATAAAAATCATTACTATGATTTCTAATTTTCAAATGGGCTATTTCATGGTATATAACATATTCTATACAAGAGATTGGCAACATTGCTAATCTATTTGAAAAATTAATATTATTTTTATTTGAACAAGAACCCCAACGAGTATTTGCTTTATGAATTTTTATTGAATTTATACTTTTATAAAGATCTTTTAATTCATTTTTTTCTTCAAAAAACTCATAAACAATTTTTTCTGTTTGCTTTTTATAATAATTAAAAATTATTTTTTTTATTGACTCAACCTCTAAATTGTTTGCCTTTATAACTAATTCATTTTTCTCTTTGTCTAAATAAACTTGGTTATATTCGGATTTCTGCAAATTTAAAGAGTATAAATTCCCAAAAAATAGAAACTCATCTTTATTGCAATAACTGTGTTTTTTTGTTTTTTCACTACTTTCTAAATTATTTAAATTTTTAAGAATCCAATCTTTTTTACTATATAATAACTTATTTATTTCATTATTTGATACATTTCTAGGAGAGCAGACCACTATTTCTTGAGTTTTTTTTATTGATATTGTAATTCTTTTATATTTCTTTGATTTTATCAATTTATAATCAATTTCATTTTTATTTAACATAGACTTATTTTTTTATTCTCTTTATAATATTTTGCATGAGTAATTTTAATTCTGTTAATTTAACATTAAACCAACCTATAGTTTATAATAAAGAAAGTGATTTTCAAAAACAAGATATTGAAACAATATATCAATACTTATTAAAAAAATTAGATGATAATGGAATTGCATCTGAAGCTTGTATAAATTTAAATTATAAAACCTCAGATGGAATATCTTTTAATATTGAAGAAGTTGGATTTGCCCCAACTCCTTCAAAAGATGTAATTGAAGCTGTAAAAAAGGGGGAAGAAATTCCTCTAATAGACTACGATATGGCTATTGATCAAGGGGATTATAAAATAATCCAGCTTCCTTTTTTACCAGATAATAACAACTTATTTGCAACATTAATGCAAATTACTTGTTCAAATATAAAAAAAACAACTGGCAATTTATATCTTAGATTAATTAAAGAAAATTCTATTGTAATTTTAGCTCAAGTAATTATTAACCTAGAAAAATAAAGGTATTAAAAAAGGAACTAATAAAGACATTATCATTCCATGATACATTGCAGGAATCATTGATGTTGGCCCATAATGAGTAATTATTATTGGTAGTGTTACATCCATAGTTGTAGCACCACCAATACAAATAGAAGAATAAAAAAATCTTCTTCCAAATTTTGAAAAGAAAGGTATTAAAAAAAAGGTTATACTTTCTCTAAAAATATTACTTAAAAAAGAAATAGAACCTAAAAGAGGATATCCTAAATCTGTTATCATTATTCCTGATAAACTATACCATCCAAAACCAGAAGACAAACCTAAGGTTTCACTTATCCCATATCTTGAAATTAAAGCTAAAATAAAAGCTCCAAAATATGTTCCTAAAACAGTCCATAAAGGTAATAAAAGCAACAAAGGCGAATTAAATATTTCTTTAAATTTTATATTTGATTTAATTATTCCAAAGCCTGAAAAAAACAATAAAAAATATAATAAAATTGTTACTATTGAAGGATCATACCAATCAAAGAATGGAGTAAAAAGTTTAAATAGAATTCCCAAAAAGACCGTTGTAACTAGAATTAAGGGCTCTTTTAAAATATATGATAATCGAGTAAACCAATGTTTTTTTACTTGAATTTTGGCCTCTTTAGATAATTCAGAATTATATAAACTACTTATATTTGAACTTGTTAAATTAACATTTCCTTCTTTTATTAAACCATTTTTTTTAATAATATTTTTTTTCTTGAAATCTAATATATATGAAGCTAGAAAAGATATAAAAATAGTCCCTGCCAATGAAAATATAGTAACTAATAATGCGCTAAAACCAATAAGCTTTAACTCAGCTAAAATATTATCAATTGCGCCAGTATTTACACCCATAAAAAATAGCAAAAGATATAAAGTTATATTTAATAATTTATTTGAAAAAATAAGACCTTTTTTTGAAGTTTTTTTCCCAATAAAAACACCTAAGAGAAGTGAAATAATCAATTTAGACAAATAAATAATAGTTTCCATAAAGGCACAATAATAAAAATCTTTATATAAATCAATTATAAAAACAATTTTAAAGAATTAAAGACAATAAAACTCTTTACGCTTTTTAAATAGAAGAGTATATTTTTATTCATGAACATAAATAAAATTAGCGATACAATTCATTTAATAAAATTTAAAGATGATAGTGAATTACTATTAATTGGAACAGCTCATATATCAAAAGATAGTGTTAATGAAGTAAAAACAAATATAGAAGAGTATACTCCTGATAGAATTTGTATAGAATTAGATAAAACAAGATATTCTAGTAAAAAAAATAATCAAGCTTGGTCAGATAAAGCAATATCAAAAGTATTAAAAGAGGGAAAAGGTTTTCTTCTTTTAGCTAATATGGCCTTAGCTTCATTTCAAAAAAGGATGGGAAATACAACAGGCATTAAACCTGGAGAAGAAATATTAAAAGCTGCAAAAATTGCAGAAGAAAAGCAGATTCCTTTTTCATTTTGCGATAGAGAAATACAATCAACTTTTAAAAGAGCTTGGGGTAAATCTAATTTTTGGAATAAAATGAAATTATTAGCAACATTAGTTTCAGCAGCATTTTCTAAAGAAGAAATTTCCGAAGAAGAACTTGCTGAATTAAAAAAAGCTGATGTTTTAGAAACAATGCTTCAAGAAATGTCTAAAGAATTGCCTACAATCAAAGAAGTTTTAATTGATGAAAGAGATCTTTTTTTGGCAAAAAGTATGTATAAAGCTAAGGGAAGAAAAAAATTAGGGGTTATTGGAGCTGGTCATACTCAAGGAATATTAAAAAATTTAGAAAAACTTGATAATAATGAAATTGATACCGATACTTCTAGTATATCTAAAATACCTAAAGCTTCTAAATTTTCAAAATCTTTAAAATATTTAATACCTGCATTGATTGTTGGAATAATTGGTTTTGGCTTTATTAATTCAGGTTGGGACAAAGGTCTAACACTATTTAGCTATTGGATTGGTGTTAATGCAGTATTTACAGCTATTGGCGGAATAATTGCTTTAGCTCATCCTTTAAATATTATAATCAGTATGCTTGCAGCACCTTTTACAAGTTTAAATCCAACAATTGGTGTTGGTATAGTTTCAGGTTTATTAGAATATAAATTAAAAAAACCAAGTGTCAAAGATTTTAACAACATGAATGAGGATGCTTTATCTTTAAAAGGTTGGTATAAAAATAAAGCTTTACACGGATTATATGTATTTTTTATATGTTCTATAGGTTCAGCTATTGGAACCTTTATAGGATTCCCTGTTTTACTCAATATTTTAGCATAAAAATTTTATAAAAAGACATTTCTTGAAAAAATCAAACAATGTCTTTTTATATCAAATTAACTATATCTTTTATATTATAACATTTAACACTTTTTAAATTTTTATTTGAATAATCGTAGGGACTAAAAACCTCATCAAACCCCATTTCTAATGAAGCTTTTATTCGTTTTTCTTTATAATTTATTGGTCTTATCTCTCCTGCTAAACTCAACTCTCCAAAAGTTACACAATTTTCTCTAAAAGAGACTCCTTTTAAAGATGAAGATAATGCTACAGCTATAGCTAAATCAATCGAAACTTCATTTATTTTTATGCCTCCACCTACATTTACATAAATATCATAATTGCTAAATTGCATATTTGCATGTCTCTCTAAAATTGCTGCAATACGTGTTACACGTGAAACATCAATCTTATCACTGTATATTCTTGAATATCCACTTTTTGCTGGAATTATTAAAGCTTGTATTTCTACAATAAATATTCTAGATCCTTCAATTATTGGTGTAAAAGAAATACCTGGAGGTAAATGATTTTTTTCTCGCTTATTAACAAATAAACCTGAAGGATTGTTTATTGCCTCAAGACCTTTTTCACTCATTTTAAAAATACCTATTTCATCAACAGATCCAAATCTATTTTTTGCTGCTCTAATCATTCTCAATCCAGTTGTACTTTGATCAAAATATAATACAGTATCTACCAAATGTTCAATTATTTTAGGACCGGCAATAGTTCCATCTTTAGTAACATGGCCAATAAAAAAAACACTAGAATTCATTTGTTTAGATTTACCTATTAAATCCATAGAGCACCCTCTTATTTGGTTTAATGACCCTGCAATTGAATTTATTTTTGTAGAAACTAATGTCTGTAAAGAATCAATAACTATTATTTCAGGTTGTATTTCTTCTATAACATCTAATAAATTTTCTATTTTTGTATCATTGTAAATATACGTTTTTTTAGTGTTTATTTTTAATCTTAAAGCTCTTTGCTTAATTTGAGATGCAGACTCTTCTCCACTTACATATAAAACTTTATTGTTCTTACTACAATTTACAATT